>JAITHN010000123.1 GCA_031279745.1 Streptococcaceae bacterium | reverse complement strand
GGAGCGTTCTTAACCCTTGTAGAAAGGGAAAAGGGAGTCTCTCCCGTAAAACAAGACAGAACCATGCTCCTGAAGGCGGTGGGGAGCTCTCATTTGCCAAATGAAGTATTGAATCTTTTGGTTCATCAAATCCTCATCGAAGAAGGGGAGAATTCGTTAATGCAAGGGAATTTTTACACTAGAATTCGCGACCTCGAGTCTGCTGGAGCAACCACGTTGAAAAAAGCGTTAGCATTCTTTTCAGATAAAGAAGCAACTCCTTTACAACCTAGAAAATCAACGAAGAAACAAAGGGTTAAAACGCGTGGTGGCAAAAAAGAAGTGATTCCTGATTACGTGCAGAATAGGGAAAAGTCAGAAGAAGTGACTTCTAACAACGATATAAATGAAGTTAAAGACTTGTTTAACAACTTATAACGGAGGGCAACATGAAAGAAATGCAAAATAGTAGCGACCTAATGTCCTCTTTTATAGAGGATAGACAGGAATGGAATCAAAAATATAAGACATTGGTGGAAGAGGCGTTTAAAGACCCAGACGTGCAACGCTTTTTGAGTGAAGAGGGGAGCCAACTCACGAAAGAAGAGATAGAAAAATCGTATTCCAAAATATTTGAATTTGTCCGTCAAAAAAAGAAAAGTAAGGAAAGAGAAGAGGACAAACGTGCAGGATTAGTTCCCAGACTGATAGTGAACACTGGCTATATCGATGTGGCGTATGAACCGAGTGAACTCTACCAACGAAACAGAAAAAAACAAGCGATTCAATCAAAGATCCAAGCGAGAAATATTTCCAAACAAGTTCGATTTGCAAGTATTGCAACGCTTAAAAACACATTGGGGCGGAGTGATGCCTTTCAAGCATTAAAGGAATTTTTGTTACATTTTAAAGAATCTAGAACATTTCAAAAAGGGTTCTATCTCTATGGAACGTTCGGTGTTGGGAAAAGTTATTTCCTAGGAGCAGTGGCAAATCAACTTGCAGAACGCGGAGTAGAGACACTAATGGTTCACCTTCCAAGCTTGATAGAGGAATTAAAGTCCTCCTTCACGAAAGAGAGCGGTGGAAGCATCAATGAGAAGATTGAAGAAATGAAACAAGTAGAAATTCTCATGATTGATGACATTGGCGCAGAAAACATTACGGCTTGGAGCAGAGATGCCGTTCTAAACGTGATTCTTGAATACCGTATGCAAGAAGAGAAAATTACGTTTTTCACTAGCAATTTGGATTTCCCAGGATTGGAAAATCACCTCACCTTTACTAAGGACGGAGAGGAGCCAATGAAGGCGAAAAGGATTATGGAGAGGATAAAATTCCTATCGAAAGAAGTGAAAATGTACGGGGAAAATCTTCGGAATGAGGAGGGGTCGAATGAATAAAGTAATAGACTTACTGAAAAACCACAAATCTATTCGTATGTTTGACTTAAACGCTCCGATTTCAGAGGAGGAGTTGAAAGAGATTCTTCAAGCTGGGCAACAAGCCTCTACTTGGATGAACGGACAGTTTTATTCAGTGATTCGCGTGAAAAACAAGGAGATAAGGCAAGGTTTGTATAACATTGCCCCTCCACATATGACGTTTATTATGGATTGTAGCGAGCTATTGGTATTTGTGGGAGATTTTTCAAGACAAGCCTTGGCTAGTGAAATCCATGGAAAAGAAAATCATGCCATTGGGGTCAATCATTTGTTGACTGCAACAACGGATGCAGCACTGGCTGCCCAAAACATGGTGATTGCCGCAGAAAGTCTTGGCTTGGGCTGCGTGTATATCGGAATGGTGAGGCGGGATGGAAAGAAAGCAGCAACGCTTCTCCACTTACCTGAAAAAACATTTCCTATTTTCATGGTTGCAATGGGGAAACCTGATCAAGAGCGATTTACGAAACCTCGTATTCAAACAGAAGTCGTTGTTCATATGGATACGTATAAACCTGTGACTGAAGACGAACTACATCATTACGACAAGGTGGAACACGAATTTGCAGGTGCGAGGAAAGATGTTCTATGGTCGGAAAATTTTGCAGAGTATTTTGCAACACCCCCATCTGAAAAATTCGAGGCGTATTTAAAAACAGCTAAATTATTATCGTGAGGAAAAACATGAACGAATTTCAACTTTCAAAACGACTTGAAAAAGTAGCAAGTTTTGTAGCAACCGACTCGAGAGTTGCAGATATTGGCAGTGATCATGCCTATTTGATTGTTTCCCTAATGACACAAGGAAAGATTGAATACGGGGTGGCAGGAGAAGTGGTGAAAGGTCCCTTTCAATCTGCGGTAGAACAGATTAAAAAATCAGGATATTTTGGGAAAATCCATGCAAGACTCGCCTCTGGACTAGATGCCATCCATTCAGAAGACGGAATTGACACGGTTGTGATTGCAGGCATGGGTGGAGTGTTGATACGTGACATCCTGAGTGATGGTTTCCAAAAAGGGAAGTTAGAAGGAGTGAAAACGCTTATTCTTCAGCCAAACGTTGGAGAAATGCAAGTGCGAGAGTGGTTGATTGATCATGGATTCCAGGTTGAAGAGGAAGCGATTTTAATCGAAAATGATAAAATTTATGAAATTATAAAAGCCGTCACTTCACCTTCGCCCGTACAAGCTAATTCTCGTCAGCTTCGTTTTGGTTTTCATTTGCTAGAAGAAAAAAACGAAGTCTTTGTTGAAAAGTGGAAGCGTGAGCTTGAAACTGCAGAATTTGTCTCAAGAAAACTGAAAGAAGCAAAAACCCCCAACCCTGAAAAAGAATTGGAAATTGCTTCGACGATTTCTGAAATCAAGGAGGTTCTAAGTTGAACGGAAGAGAAATCATCTCTCAATATGAGAAATTTTGTCCAAAAGAGCTCTCTATGGAAGGAGATACTGTTGGTCTACAAATTGGGACTTTAAATAAAGAAGTAAAAAAAGTGTTGGTCACTTTAGATATTCGTGAAAATACTGTACAAGAGGCGATAGAACATGATGTAGATCTTATTTTGACCAAGCACGCTCCGATTTTTCGACCGCTCCACAATCTAGCTGAAGATAGTGCTTTAACCAAAATTGTGACCGATCTTGTCAAATATGAGAAGTCTGTCTATGTCTCACATACGAATATTGACATTGTGGAAGGCGGACTGAATGACTGGTTGTTAGAGGCTATCGGAGTCAAGGTGACCGGTTTTCTTCATCAAACACATACGATTGATGGTAAAAGCTATGGAATTGGTCGTGTTGGAAAGATCGAACAGGATGCTTCCATCACGCTTCAAGGATTGGTAGAAAAGGTGAATACGGCATTTGGATTGCAACATTCGAGAGTGGTTGCAAAAGAACCATCTAGAACTGTTTCAACCATTGCCATTTGCGGTGGAAGTGGTGAAAAATTTTATAAGGATGCCCTCCGCCAAGGTGTAGATGTTTACATTACGGGTGATATCTATTATCATACGGCACATGATATGATGACGCTCGGGCTTCAAGCAATAGACCCTGGGCACCATATTGAAAGATTATTTATAGAAAAAATTACGGAAAAATTGAACGTATGGAAGGCTGATTTTGGTTGGGATGTTGAAATCATTCCAAGCGCATCCAATACCAACCCGTTTCAATTGATTTAAAAGGAGGAACCATGTCACATTCAAGAAAAGGCTACGAAAGTCTGCCCCTTCGTTTCATGGATTACGTTACACAAGAAACGCGGTCTAATCCAGAGAGTTTAACGACACCGAGTACTCATTCGCAAGTCGCCTTTGCTCTCAATTTAAAAGCTGAAATGGAAATGATGGGTCTAGAAGATGTCCATTATTTGACGAGTAATGGATATGTGGTTGCCACACTTCCATCAACTCCTGGGAAAGAAGATGCAAGAAAGATAGGATTTATTGCCCATGTGGATACCGCAGATTTTAATGCGGAAAATGTGAATCCTCAAATCGTAGAAAACTATGATGGGGAATCCATTATACCTCTAGATTCTTTAGGGAAGTTTACCTTGGATCCAGCGGAGTTTCCAAACTTGAGAAACTATAAAGGGCATGATCTGATTACAACTGATGGCTCAACGCTACTTGGAAGTGATGATAAGTCAGGGATTGCAGAAATTCTTACTGCAATGGAATATTTATTGGCTCATCCTGAAATCAGTCACGGTGAAATTCGTGTTGCTTTTGGTCCTGATGAAGAGATCGGAGTTGGAGCAGATAAGTTTGATGTTGAAGATTTCAATGTTGATTTTGCGTATACCATTGATGGAGGACCTGTTGGGGAACTCCAATACGAAACGTTTTCTGCGGCAGGGGCTGACATCGTGATTCAAGGGAAAAATGTTCACCCGGGGACGGCAAAAAATCTAATGGTTAATGCCCTACAAGTTGCGATTGATTTCCATAATCAGCTTCCGAGTGATGAAGTTCCTGAAAAAACAAGTGGTTATGAAGGTTTTTTTCATCTTCACAAGATGAGTGGGACAGCTGAAGAAGCGAAACTACAATATATAATCCGTGATTTTGATAAGGAATTTTTCCTCGTTCGTAAACAACAATTCATTGAGATTGTTGAAAAAATGAATGCGGAGTTTAAAACGGAACGAGTAAAACTCAAGATGAAAGATCAATATTACAACATGAAAGAAATTATTGAAAAAGACATGTCCATCATTGATCTTGCTGAGAAAGCGATGATTGAGGTTGGAGTGAAACCTGATATTTCTCCAATTCGAGGAGGAACAGATGGAAGCAAAATTTCCTTTATGGGGATTCCGACTCCAAATATTTTTGCCGGCGGCGAAAATATGCATGGACGTTTTGAATT
>JAITHN010000101.1 GCA_031279745.1 Streptococcaceae bacterium | reverse complement strand
CAATTGTTCATTGATTGATTGATTGATTGATTGATTGATTGATTGATTGATTGATTGATTGATTGATTGATTGATCGATTGATTGGGACGTCAACAAATAAAGCATTTCCCAAGCAAGTTTAGTGAGAAAAAAGTTTAGCAACTTGTTTATGTTCGAAAAATGTCAACTTGATTGATCTTAGGAAAATGGGTGGAATTTCCACCCATTTTCAAATATACTAAACAACGAAGCATCCTGACTGTAAACCAGTGTGTGGTACCAAGAATTCAACAGGACAATTAAAAAAATGGAGTTTCCAAATTGAAAACAAGAGATGCACGTTATGAGTGTTTAAGAATATTGGCGATGGTTTTTATTATCGTACATCACATTGCTTTACATACAAACGCAGGCGAAATTTTTAGCTATTCAGAAAACGCTTTTCTGCTTCAATATCTAGCCTCTTTTGGAAAAGTAGGTGTTGCTCTGTTCATGATGATCTCCGGGTTCTTTATGATTCGAAAGCCTATGCAAACCAAAAAAGTGCTCAATATTGTTGGACTTGCAATCTTCTATCAGCTATTTTTCCATTTTCTATACATTTTGCAAGAAGGATTAGGTTTTTGGTCTCTTCCACAAGAATTGTTGAAGAATATTTTAGAACTTAGTCAATATTGGTTTATACAAGCCTACGTCATTCTATTTTTATTTTCAGGTTTCCTCAATCGGGGGTTTAGAGCCCTCTCCAAAAAAGAATTTCTGCGTTTAATTGGACTCTTTTTCTTATTGTTTAGTTTGTTTCAATTCTTTATTCCAATGCTCAAAAATCAGATTGCAACCTTGCTTTTGCCTTATATGATAGGCGCATATTTGCAACTCTACCCCTTAAAAGCAAAAAATAAGAAAAAATTTCTTGCTGGATTTTGGATTTGCAGTTTCCTGTTATGGGGAAGTATTTTTTTCATGCAACATCTTCCAAAAGGGGCATTTTTAAGAAATGAACTTCATTATCCGAATATTTTTTCCATTAACAACAGTCCCTTTGTTGTCTTTATTGCCGTTTTCTTATTTTTATATGCACAAAATTTGTCGATGATTCCAGAAAAGGCTTCCAAAATCATCAACAGCATTTCGCCTTTTATGTTAGCCGTTTATATCATCCATGAGAATGTGTGGTTTCGCAGTGAATTGTTGGAGAAGAAACTCTACCATTTTTCTGATTTTCACTCTCCATTCCTCGTGATTCAAATTCTTTTTTATACCGCCGTTGTGTCTATCGTTTCGGTTGGGATTGAAAAAATAAGGTATTTCATTAAGAAAAAGATTGTCGATACGTTAAAAACTGCACGCGAATAACGGCGTGCAGTTTTATGTTTAGTTATAGAACGGCTATAATCTTAGGCACTTGGCAGCGGTAAATTTCTATTCAAGGGTTCAGCATAAAACTACAATCGGCCATGTATAATTTTCCGAAAAACTATAATTTTCTTGAATTTTATATCTGGGATGCTGCGCTTTGGAATATTGAAACTGTTCCTACTCACTGCAACTCTCAATGTTTAACGTTTGCTGAAACACTCACCCCTTTGTACTGGATGCTTCATTTTTTCGAATATGCATATTCTTAAGCAACTCAATCTTTTCTTTTTTCGTTTTCGCCTTAGGAAACGCATGACCAGCATATTTTTTATCTAATTTTTTTTGTTTGTCGTCCAATTGATATTTTCCCATTTGTTTATCTCCATAACTGTTCGTTTGAGTGATTTATTTTCCGTTCAAAAAGACGACTCATGGTGAATCGTCTTTATATTTTGTCGTCTTGCATTTATATTTTGTCGTCTCACCTGTACGCTTGGGCATTGTCTGCCAAAACTAGCTATCAAGCACAAACACGTGAATGAATGCTAAACTTCTGCATTCATATGATTATACGCATGCCCGGCTAAAATGAGTTCGCTTGTCACCCGAAAACCTTTTTTACCATATAATTTTTGAGCTTTCGGGTTTCCTTTGTCCACATTTAGACCAATTTGAGATTTTCCAGACGCCTTGGCAGTATGTTTGGCGTGTTCAATCAATAAACTGCCAATTCCCTGGCTTTGAAAGTCGCTATGGACAACGAGTGAGTCTAAATACCATTCCGAGCCAACCGATTCTGTTTCTTGAAAGACTTTGTCGACAATCTGATAGTTTCGCCATAAAATCTCTTGGATTGCTACATCAACGTCTGCTTCTTCTTCGTTTGGATAGCCATAGTAAACGCCTACAATTTGCCCTTCAAAAGTTGCAACAATACTTCGTTCACTCGCGTAACGGTATCCAGAAGTTTGCATGGCTTCGATAAACAATTTTCTCGTCTCGTCAATCCCGATTTTCATTAGAATGGGTAACTCCATATCTTGAAGGATGACCATAACAAGGTCAATTAAGACCAAGTTATCTCCCGCCTCCCCTACTCTAAATTCTATTTTTTCTAAATTAACGTCTTCAGTATCCATTTCACTTAAAATCCTTCTATAAAAATCTTTGTGTTTACTTCCATGAGTTTCGTTTTCGCGAATTTTTTCGCTAAAGCCCATCCGCAACGTTCGTCATGCTAGATTAGAAAAAACAAGTGCGCCATTTTCCCCAATGTTTTCAGCTAGAATCCACCCAATTCAGTTATTCGGTCTTCATAAGAGAGTCCGTTTTTCTCCAAAAAGTAGCGGAATGGATGCAAATTCTTAGCCTTGTAGCGTGTTTTGAATTTTGCTACTTCATAAGGCGTAAATTTAACGTCATCTAAAACGAGGGACTCCGTTGGAATCGGTCTATCTTGCTTGATTTTCGCATCGATGAGGACGGTTTCACCGTTCAATTGCGCCTCTCTTGCTTTTTGGAAGACTTCTTCTACGTCACTCGCATCGGTTATTTTAAAGCTGGTTGCGCCCATGGCAACACCCACCATCGCATAGTCAATATCTTCAAATTGAACTCCAATATAGCCGGAATTGGTTTCTTCTTGTTCGTCTTTAATAAAGCCAAATTGTCGGTTGCTAAAGACAACGTTTATGATGGGTAGGCGGTATTGAACTTGAGTTTTCAAGTCTTGCATAACCATGTTGAATGCCCCGTCTCCACTCAAAGAGAGCACTTGTTTTGACGGAAAATCGAGTTTTGCCGCAATCGCTCCTGGCACACCCACCCCCATTGTTGCAAAGAGGGCAGAAGTCCGCCATTTTTGTTTGCCATTCAGATGTAAGTGGCGCACGCTTGTTTGCGTCACATCCCCCACATCAACACTCAAAATCGCATCTTCTTCCATAATCGAACGAATACCACGGTAAACTTGATAGAGTTCGATTTCTCCTTCCGTCTTTTCTTCAAGATGGTGAAGGTATTCTT
The DNA here is from genome assembly GCA_031279745.1 of Streptococcaceae bacterium. Lineage (GTDB taxonomy): Bacteria > Bacillota > Bacilli > Lactobacillales > Streptococcaceae > Pilibacter. The sequence goes on along the minus strand of JAITHN010000101.1, from coordinate 601 downwards.
GCCAATTTTGATTATTTTCGATATTTGCCTTCCACCAAGGCGTTTCTGGTACGTCTTCTACTTTTTCGGTTAAGGCAAGAATGGCTTCTTTGGCATCTCCCAAGATGGCGACATCTGCTAAATGGCGTTTCCCAAGATGCGAGGCATCAATATCAATTTGAATAAATTGTTGAATATGTTTAAAAATATTCGTTACTTCTGCAAATGGGTAATTGTTTCCCACAAAGAGAACGGTATCCGCTTGTGCAATTGCTTCATTACTTGCTTTCATGCCAACACGGTTCACACTTCCCAACCAATAAGGCGTGGCATTTGGAATGACATCAATGGCAATCCCTGTCGTAATAATCGGCGCTTTGATTTTTTCCGCGAACCTCCGCACTTCCGCTTCCGCTCCTCTTGTTCCGATTCCCGCATAGATGAGTGGCCGCTTCGCTTTTTTGAGCATTGCAACAGCCTGGTCAATATCGCTCTCATTTAATGTAGGGTGAGGGGTTGGACGATAGTTTTTAGCCGTAGAATAGATTTGTTGCTTAGGAATATTTTGATAACCCAAATCAACTGGCAGCTGAACCACTGCAACTCCTTGATATTTATACGC
>JAITHN010000045.1 GCA_031279745.1 Streptococcaceae bacterium | reverse complement strand
TCATATTTTTTCCAAGGTCTTTGTGTACTTGAATCACTTGTCTCAAGTCAACGTTTGCCAAGATATTGCTTGACATGAAAACGGTTTGGTCAGATTTTGATTTTTCAAGATAGTCAATCACTGCGCCGTAGTAGTCTTCCCCACGTTTCTTCATCATTTCATGATCTTCATAAAACCCTAAGAAATAGCGATTTAACAATGTATCCAATCCCCACTCTTTTCCTGAACCGATATGGTCAAAGACAGAGCGCATTTCTGTGTGTTTGAAAACCGCATACATATTGCGTATCCCAGCATTGGCAACTGCTGACAATTGGAAGTCAATCATACGATATTTCCCGCCAAATGGTAGTGTTGCAAGTGGACGATTTTCTACTAATTTGCCTAAAGCATCATAGGCTGTAATATTTCCGATAATCGCACAAACTTTATTACTCTTCATCACGTTTTTCTCCAATCACTTCAGAATAGCCGACAACTTGAATTTCTTTTGTTCCATCAATTACTGCGTTGTCTCCGATCACTGCATTTTCACCAATAATTGCTTTCTTAATGGTTACATTTTTTCCGATTTTCACACCCGTCATGATGAACGAGTCTTCAATGGTTGTGCCTTCTTTTACTTGTACGTTCGTTGAAAGAATAGAGTGATTGATATTCCCAGCAACGAAACAACCATCGACGATAAGAGAGTTTTTCACACTTGCTTCTTTTGTAATGAAGTTTGGAGGTGAAATTAAGTTTCTTGAGTACGTTTTCCAACTCTTGTCGCGGATGTTTAAGGAGTTGTCCAAGTCGATAAATTCCATATTGGCTTCCCAGAGAGAGTCAATCGTTCCTACATCTTTCCAATATCCTTCAAAACGGTAAGAGTAAACATTCTCACCAGATTCTAAGTAATGCGGGATGACATTGTTCCCAAAGTCACTCATGTCCACGCCTTTTGCATCTGCATTTGACAATACTTCACGCAATCTTGCCCAGTTGAAAATATAAATCCCCATAGACGCATTGTTTGATTTCGGATGCTCAGGTTTTTCTTCAAATTCGATGATACGCCCATTTTCATCCGTATTCATAATTCCAAAACGACTTGCTTCTTCCATTGGTACAGGAATAACTGCAACGGAGAGAGAGGCATTTTTTTCAATATGGTTTTGGAGCATTTCATCATAATCCATTTGATAAATATGGTCTCCTGATAAAACCAATACGTATTCTGGATTGATGGAATCAATGTAACCAATATTTTGATAGATGGCGTGTGAAGTTCCTTCAAACCATTTATTCCCTTCGGTTGCGGAATACGGCTGAAGAATGGAAGCACCAGAATCGATGCCATCAAGACCCCAACTTGAACCGTTGGCGATGTGGGCATTCAATGCAAGTGGCTCATACTGTGTCACAACCCCTACATTTTTGATTCCAGAGTTTGCACAGTTTGAAAGTGCGAAATCGATAATTCGATAACGACCACCGAATTGTACTGCTGGTTTTGCGATAGATTTCGTTAGTTTTCCTAAACGAGTTCCTTGCCCACCGGCAAGAATCATAGCTAACATATCTCTTTTCATTTGGATGGCGATTAACGCCGTTCCTCCCTTCGTATACGAACTTTGTTCGTTTGTTTTTTAATTATTGATGAAATCGTATATAAGCTCACGATTCATTGCGTATTTGGTTCGGAGCGCCTTTTGCTCTCACATCTGAGTGTTTGCCAAGCCCTCGTCGATAGGTTTATGACATCAATCCCTAAGGTCAGCAGCTTTGCTGTGATTCGTGCTCTCACTAAACTGGGTTAAGCGGTCTGACAACGCTTCCCTAAGGTCAGCTCCTTTGCTGTGATTCGTGCTTTCACTAAGAGTCTTATGGTCAGTTGAAATTGAGTATTTGACTTAAACGAAAGTCCTCTAAACTTTGAACCCTTGCAACGCTAGGAGTTTTATAAGCTCGTTGGCTTTGGTGATGTCGTTTACTGCTGCCACTACACTTTCCGGAGGAGAGTGGGTAATGGCTTTTGGTTTAATCACAAGTGCACCAAAGCTTGGTAAAGTTACATGAATTTGATATGGCAAATGCTTGTCCTTCCACGGAAGAGAATGAAGTCGTTCGTTTCCAACTTTCCAATTTCCTCCGAAGTCATACATTTCGGAATTGAGAATCTCCTCATATTCCCCCCAATACGGAACGCCTATGTAAAAGTCTGATCTTTCAACGGGGGTCATATTGAGTAGGATTAACAGCGAATCTTCAGGGGTTTCTCCTTCTCGAATGAAGCTTAGAACAGTTTCATCCTTATTCTCAATATCCACTGGAAGAAAGCCTACCATGTCGTTGTCATTGAGCCAAAATGCTTGTTCCTCAAGATAAAGCCGGTTGAGTTCCATAACAAAATGCTGCAATTTTTTCGCTTTTTTCTTGAACAAGTTTTCCCATCTCAAAGGAGTGCCAAAGCCAGTTTCATTGGCAAACTCAATCCCCATCTGCTGCAAACAGCTTCCGGGATGCGCTTTTTGATAAACCAATAGGTTTCGAAGCTGGGCATATTTCTTCCACTCTTCGTCTCCCCAGATGATGGAAAACAATCCTTTGATTCCTTCCTGTTCCGTTTCAACGGAGGTCGTGAGTGGAATGAGATAGTGATCGTCATACATTTTTTCCGTCACTTCCTGAAGAAGTTTGTACTGGTATTTTCTGTATATCGGGTCTACGGAGTAAAATTTGACGACATTTGATAAAAAGAAATCATTTTCTTTTAAGTCCATTCCAAGTCCGCCATGGTCAAGCATGCCTGAAACCTTGATTCTATCCATCTTTTCACTGCCGTAAAACTTGACATGTGGAGCGTGCTCCTGCAACACTTTATTGAGATGTTGAATGAAGCGGATTCCTTCTAGATTCTTTCGCCCTCCATTATTGTTGGGATTCCAAGGGCCTCCATCTTGATCACGACTGATTATGTTCGTCATCAAGGGGAGCCGAAATCCGTCAATATGATAGCTTTCAATCCAATAGAAAAGAAATGAGGTCAGATAACTTACGACTTCGGGTTTCCCTAAATCAAAGTTCTTTGCACGGTATTTCACTGCTTTCGCACGATTTCTGTCTAAATATTCAAACTGTGGCGTTCCATCATAGTAAGACAAACTCTGCGGATTGCTTGAAAACTGGCTGATATTCACATCGAGAAATACGCCAATTCCTGCTTGATGACAAGCTTGAACGAATAGCCTAAAGTCAACTGACTCTCCGTACGACTCTTCATAAGCAAAAAGCCCAATGGATACTTCTGTTTCTTCATTTTCCAAGATAGCTTGGACGATTTTAAAACAGACATGGGTGTAGTTCATCTCTATGAGATAAGGGATGAACTCCTTTTGAAGTCTCTCAAGTGAGTACGGTTTGCCGTCCCCGTCCACACGCCATTCATCAATTTTGGCAAAATAGATGTTCTCAGGGCCAAACTCCTTATTCCGTCTAGACCACTCCTCATCTTTCCAGACGATTTCGTTTTGCTGGACCACCATATTTGCCATCAATTCTCTTGATTCAAATCGGAAACCGTAAGGATCAGTCCTCAACTCAGACTGTGCATTTACCTGACGCACATCGAACTTGTACAAATCGCCAGGAGTTGGCGCATCCGTCCAGACTTCCCATATACCAAACTCGTTTTGCTCCATGGGGATTTCGTCTTCAATCCACTGCGTGAAGTCGCCAGCAAGATAGACATTTTGCGCATTTGGCGCCCATAGACGGAAAATAAAGCCCGGCTTCCCCTCCTTTTCAAGGGGATGGTGCCCAAAGTATTTCCACGAATGCCTGCTTTCACCTCTGAAAAACGCTTGAATTTCGTATGAATCTTCAATGCTTTCGATTTTTTTTTCCAAAGCGTTCCTCCTGTTCATTTTTCTTCAAAAACAAGCATGACAAAATAACGTCTCTACCTTTCAATACTAACATATCGTTCATTCAGTGTGTAGAATTTTTTTAACCATTTTCAAACTTTTTTTACATTTATATAATAACATCTGTTCTAAACTTTGAGAACGTTTCCATGTATGATATTTCAACTTTTCTTATTTTTATAAAAATGATTCTTCCACGTTCAACTTCTCATTCCACTCATAAAACTCCATTCTTCCACGAACCCTTACATTTCCCTCTCATTTTTCAAACTCAAGCTTTTACGAAGTTTAAATATTTTTTTTCATTTTTTTTATTTT
>JAITHN010000168.1 GCA_031279745.1 Streptococcaceae bacterium | reverse complement strand
TCATGAACCTGTTCCTCACTTAAATTATTCGTATATTTTTTCACCAGTTGAACGAGCTCTTTTTTATTCTCCAAATCAAAGAATTTTTCCCAACTCGCACTCTTTTCATTCAAATGCCCTTTGTCAATTCTTGAAAGGGTGATTCCAGAGAGGATATGAACTTCTAACTCTCCTACAAAACTTCCTGTCAACCCTACGATGAGTGGATTGTCTTGTATAAACTCAACAGCTCTTTGTTTCTCTATGGCAAACGGCCACTCTAGACCTTTGTTCCCAATCCAATAAATATAAAAGAGGGTTAGTCGTATCTTCGCCTCATTTCCTATTAAACTTAGCGGAGAGTAAGAAATTCTTATCTTGTATTGCTTTAAGAATTTCGTTAATGCGAATAATTTTCTGGAAATTGTCGATCTAGAAATATCGTATTTTTCACAAAACTGCTCAATGTTCATCTCCTCCCCGTTCACTATTTCTTGAAGTAGCATAAAAGGAACACTATGTTTCAATAAATAATAGCGGTATTCGTCAACCCCTACGAGAATATTCGTTAAATCAACTTTCCCATTTGACCGTAAAATATCTTTTTGATAAGGATTTACTCTTTTTAATTCATCATTTATTTTTCTAAAATGACCAATCGTTTGTTGATAATTGAGTTGCAAGTGTCTCGCAAAATGTTTCACTGAATAAACATCCGGAACTTCGTAGGTACAGTACTTAAATAGTTCGATTCTTAGGATTACGCTTTTTTCAAACATTAACTCGTTAAATAACATATTTTTACCTCTTTATTCTATTTAATCAATCTTTTTTATCATTACTTTCAGTATACTATATTTTTTTCGAAAAACTCATAATTTGCTATTTTTTAGAAGAAAATCTTCCATTATTATTATAAAAAGATTATAATATTATTAAAATAAGGAGGTGCAGCTATGTGGTTTGTCATCGATTTTTGCATTTTTTGGGTATTCCTCAGTTTTAGTCTTTGTATAATTAACTTTTTCTTACAAAAGTCCATTTTAGCAAAGTATCAAGATGAATATGATGATTTCATCTAACAAACTAGAAATTCTAGTTTGTTTTTTTTTTTTCCTCATATATAATGAATGCTACATCAACAATAAAAGGGGGATTTATATGCAAAAAATTTCATTTAAAAACACACTATTTATTGGAAGTCTGCTTTTTGGACTACTCTTTGGTGCAGGGAACCTCATCTTTCCAGTAAATATGGGGCAACTCGCGGGTGGGAACTCACTTCTTGCAAGTTTCGGTTTCATCCTTACGGGAGTCGGAATTCCCTTTCTAGGTGTATTAGCTATTGGACTTAGCGGAGTGGAAGATGTTTTCCAACTAGCAAAAAAAGTCGGAAAACCCTATGCCTATTTTTTCACTGTTGCTCTTTATTTTTGTATTGGTCCGTTATTTGCTGTTCCGAGACTGGCGAGCACTTCTTATACAATCGGTTTATCTCCGTATCTTCCTGAGAAATTTCAATCTGCTGGGCTATTCGCTTTCTCGCTCATCTTTTTCCTGATTGCTTGGTATTTTTCTAAAAATTCTAAAAATCTACTCAACATCATTGGAAAAGTATTGAACCCTGCATTCCTTGCGTTACTATTCTTTCTCTTAATCATCTGTATGGTTTTCCCAATGGGAGATGGCAGTGGAACTCAGCCGGTTGGCGAATACCTAAAACAACCATTTTTAGAAGGGGTTAAAAATGGATACAATACGCTTGATGCACTTGCGGCGCTTGCTTTTTCCATCTTGATTATTCAAACCATAAAAAGCTTCGGGCTTACCACCAAAAAAGAAATCACATCTCAGGTTATGAAAAGCGGAATTGTCGTTGTTCTTATCATGTCGATTGTCTATATAACCCTTACATTTGCAGGATTGTTCAGTCTTGGTAAGTTTGAACAAAGTGAAAATGGAGGAATTGCTCTTTCACAGATTGCCAATTATCAACTTTCTTCATTTGGTGGAATTTTACTTGCATTAATTATTACATTTGCCTGCTTAAAAACTGCTATCGGACTCATTTCTGCATTTGGAGAAACTGCTGAAGAGTTGTTTCCTTCCATTTCTAAAAAGTATGCTTCAATTACTTGCGTGGCCATCGCCTTTCTTTTAGCAAATGTCGGACTTACACAAATTATCACCTTGGCAGTACCTGTGCTTATGTTTATCTATCCACTTGCCATCACTTTAATCTTACTTTCTCTATTGGAAAACTTGATTGGCTATCATCGTGAAATCTATGTTTGGGTGACCTCGTTCACTATGATTATTTCTATTATCGATGCACTAAAATCTTCTGGTGAGACAATACAAAATCTTCCATTTCTTCGTAGTCTCCTTGATTTGGGCGACATCATTCCTTTTGCCTCACTTGGCTTTGGGTGGATTCTCCCTTCAATCATTGGTTTCGTGATTGGATTTATCCATTCTAAACTTAAATCTAGTCAAGCAATTAATGATTTAAACAAATAATGTGTGTCTGTGCACTCAAACCGACTCCCATCATTTACTTGGGAATCGGTTTTTTGCTGTGTATTTGAAAAACGTAACAGATGAACGCTCCCCAAGAGAAAGCGCGAAGTCGATTTCTCAACTCCACGCCATGTTTGTGTCTATTTTTTGTGTCTCTTCACGATACGCTTGTAACCCAAGCCCCGCGAATTATAAAAATTCTTGATTAAATATACCGATATACGGCAGAGAACGATATTTTTCTGCATAATCAATTCCATAACCAACAACGAAGGCATCCGGAACAATGAAACCATAATAGTCTGCCTCTATCTCAACTTTTCTCCCATCCGGTTTATCTAAAAGAGAAATGATCGTAACCGATTTGGCTCCTCGCTCATACAAAAGTCCTTTTAAAAACTTCAACGTATTTCCTGTATCCACAATATCTTCTACAAGGATGATGTCACGGCCGACTGCTGGTGTTGATAAATCCATTAAGATTCGAACTTCCCCGCTTGATTCAGTGGCATTTCCATAGCTCGAAACATCCATGAAATCTAGTTCTAAATCAATCGACATCTCTTTAATTAAATCCGTTGTAAACATTGCCGAGCCTTTTAAAATACCAACGACAAGAGGATATTTCCCTTCATAATCATTCGAAACAACTTTTGCAAGCTCTTTTACTTTTTCTTCAATCTGTTCTCTTGAAAATAAAATCTCTTTTAAATGTGGATGCATATTCCCTCCATATAACGTACTCCATCAATTATGTTAATAGCTTATGGATATATTCTAATAGATGTCGGCCCATTCGTACAAAGAAATTTGCTTTCTTAATATTTTTTGAAGTAATCATCGGGGCAGGCGGATCTTCCGATTTTTCTAAATATCCTAGTTTATCATCTAATAAATCCACTTTGATGTTTCCAGCATTATCACCCTGTGCAACTGGCGCTAAAAGACTTCCCTCTTTCAAACCTTCAAAATGAATGCTCGTCTTTCCAAGGTCATAGCTTTTTTCCGCCCATCGCCAAACATCTTCTTTTAATTCTAGGGGGACTTTTTCATCCACACCATCTTTTACTGGGAAGTATTTGGCAGCATTAAACGTTTTTCCTTTTTGAAGAATTTTCTTTTGACTCCAGTTCTTATAAACATAGTCCATCAACTCCTCAGTCGCCGTAAATCTAGCATCGTGATTCACTTCCCCATAGTTTGCATGCAATACAACGGTTACAAGTCGCCAATTTTTTCTATTCACTGTTCCAACGAAACACTGCCCCGCCTTTGCCGTCGTCCCCGTCTTTAATCCATCAACCCCAGTGTACGCGTTTTGCATTCCTTTTAACATCCAGTTGGTCGTTGTCATTTTCACATGACTATTGGTCTTGGATCCGAAGCTCTCCTCTACAAGCGAAGTCGTCTTTAATATTTCTGGAAATTCTTTTAAAATATGTGTCGCAAGAATGGCTAAGTCTTTTGCACTCATCTTGTTTTCATCAGAATTCTTTGTACCTGATTTTCTATATTTTTGAGGAATAAATTCAGTAGTCAGACCGCTTGCATTTACGATTTTTGCATCCTTAATCCCAAGATTATTTAAAGTTTCATTCATCTTATCGACAAATTTTATCTCGCTGCCCGATATTTTTTCCGCTAACATCACCGCACATGCATTTGCAGAAACAATTAACGAAGCATTATAAAGCTCACGCACCGAATAACTTCTACCTTCTTCTAGTGGAACACCGCTCAGACGATAATCTCGTGATAGTTGTAGCGCGTAGTCTGAAACTTGGATTTCATCTTCCCATTTCAAATTTCCGTTTTTTATTTCATTTAAAACGATGTAAATCGTGATTAATTTTGTCAAACTTGCAATTTCATAGACAGCTTTACTCTTTTTCTCATAAAAGACTTTTCCTGATTTCACATCCACTGCAATGGCACTTCTTGCTGGTATATCAACGTCTTCAGCACAGGTTCTCCATGCAAACGTGCACGATAATAAAAGCATTCCCACTATAAAAATTAATTTCTTTTTCAATAGATTTCCCACCTTCTATAAATATTGTAACAAAAAAAAGCGATCAAATCGCTTTTTTCGGAGTATATGAAAAAGTTTAGATTTCTTCACATTAGGGGATGTGAAGAAATGGGTGTTAGGGTTCGTAGGTTTCCCTACTACATTTATAGAATATCATATACGTATGAATAAAATGTGAATTTCTCATGTTTCCTTTATAATTTTATTCTTTTTTTAATGCAAACAATGCGACCGTTAATATTCCCATAATAACAAGAGAAATCGTATCTTTCCTTTGCCATTCTAATTTTCGATATTTAGTCCGCCCTTCTCCACCTTGATACCCACGAGCTTCCATGGCATCAGCAAGGTCATCCGCACGTTTAAACGCTGAAACGAATAAAGGAATCAACAAAGGAACAATCGCCTTCATTTTCTGAACAAGCCCTCCATCACTAAAATCAACCCCTCTTGCGCGCTGAGCATTCATAATCTTTTCGGTTTCATCCATAAGTGTAGGGATAAATCGAAGCGCAATACTTAGCATTAGGCTAATTTCATGCACGGGAAAATGAATTTTACGCAGCGGATGCATGAGGTTTTCCATTGCATCACTCATCAAGAGTGGTGTTGTTGTTAAAGTCATCAGCGTTGACATAAAAATAATCAGTACAAATCTGAAAAATATAAATGCTGCATTCACCAAACCAAATGCCGTCACTTTAAACACCCAAAAGCTACAAAGGACTTCTCCTCCTGGTGTAAAGAACACTTGAAGTGCAACAGTAAATAAAATCAAAAAGAGCATTGGTTTCAACCCCTTTATAAAAAAAGAGAGATTGATTTTACTTGAGAGGATCGCTCCAAAAGTGAAAACTGTTAAGATTGCGTAAGTCTGCCAATTATTCGCAAGAAAAATAATCATGATGAAGTAGAATGAAGCAATCAGTTTCGCTCTCGGATCTAGACGATGAATGATTGAATCTCCTGGAATATATCTTCCCAAAATTAATTTATCCATGATTCCCTCCACTCATTTTGACAAATGACTCTGCCAATTCTTTTGTCGTTAAAGGGAGTCTGTCAAATTCAAGCCCACGATCCATTAATTTTCTCGCAAAATCAGTAGGCTGCGGCACTCCAATTTGTTTTTCTATCAACCAATCGACATCTTGAAAAACCGTCTCTGGATTTCCTTCCTTAACAATTCTTCCTGATTCAAGAACGAGGACGTGATCTGCATAGTTTGTTACATCATCCATTAAATGTGTAACCAATACAATGGTCAGCCCCAAACGATGGTGCAAGTCGTAAAACATCTCCATCATTTCTTTTCGACCTTTAGGATCTAGTCCTGCGGTAGGTTCATCTAAGACGAGAATTTCGGGCTCCATCGCTAAAACTCCTGCAATTGCTGCTCTGCGCATTTGCCCACCAGATAAATCAAAAGGAGATTTTTCCAGAACATCTGCTGGCAACCCTACTATATCAAGTTTCTCTTTCGCTAATTTTTCCGCTTCCTCTTTTGTTACTCCAAAATTCATCGGTCCAAATGAAATATCTTTTAAGACTGTTTCATCAAAAAGTTGTGATTCTGGAAATTGAAAAACGATCCCTACTCTCTTTCGAATGGGTTTTAAATTTTTATTCGTTGTTTCAGAGTTTATTTCTCTATCTCCAATTACAACTTTTCCACTTGTAGGTTTGATCAGTGCATTCAAGTGTTGAAGAAACGTAGATTTCCCACTTCCTGTATGCCCAACAATTGCCGTATACCGTCCTTCTTTGATATGCGTATTAATATCCATCAACGCAACATGAGAAAAAGGCGTATTTGGTTGATATTCGTAATTTACTTCTTCAAATTTGATATCCAATAGTCCAATAACCCCTCTTCTGTCATGTATTCACTTGGCGGAGTAACCCCTAATTTTGAAAGTTCAATTTTCATTTTTTCGGAAAATGGTAATTCCAAACCTAATTGAACCAACGCTTCTCCTTTTGAGAGGATTTCTTCAGGCTTACCTTCATCAACTAGCTCTCCCTTTTGCATGATAAAGATTCGGTCTGCTTTGCTTGCTTCATCAATATCATGCGTAATTGAAATAATCGTCAGATCCTTTTCTGTCTTTAGTCTTTGAATCGTTGAAATCACTTCTTTACGTCCTTTTGGATCCAACATACTTGTCGCCTCATCCAAAATAATCAAATCGGGAGTAAGTGCAAGAACTCCTGCTATGGCCACTCTCTGCTTTTGTCCGCCTGAAAGTCTTGCAGGTTCCTTCTCTTTAAACTCATTCATCCTCACTTCTTTTAAGGCGTTTTCAACTCGAACAAGCATTTCCTCACGAGGAACTCCGTGATTCTCCAAACCAAAAGCAACATCATCTTCAACGGTGGAACCGACAAATTGATTGTCCGGATTTTGAAAAACCATCCCAATCAAACTTCTAAGTTCCCAAACATTCTCAACGGTTAACTTTTCCCCCCGAATATAGACTTCTCCAACGGCCGCTTCTAAAAGACCGTTAATAATCTTCGCCTGTGTACTTTTCCCGCTCCCATTGTGCCCAATGATTGCTATCCATTCGCCTTGATAAACTTTATAACTCAGGTTCTTCAAAGCGAATTCAGAAGTTTCTCCTCCATATCTGTAGGAAATATTTCTTAATTCTAGTATTTCTTTCATGGTTTACCTCGATTGATTAATAGAGTAATTTTATCAAAGATTGCATATTATTTCTATTAAATCAAAACAGCTAGGAGAAATCGACTGCGTCAACTCCACCTAGCTGTATAATTTCGATTATGCTCCGACGATTGCTTTCGCAAAGTTTTCAAGATTCACAATATCCTCTTCTTCTGCTGCAAGATCAATCTTCACATTTTCAGCACCTTTTTTAGCCCCTGTAAGCGAAAATTGTGCATCGAAATCATCAACTGATTTACAGAATTCGTCGTAGAAAGTGTCTCCACTTCCGACTACACCATAAGTTTTTCCTGAAAGATCAACATCTTCTAAATCTTCATAGAAGTCTACAATCTCATCTGGTAATTCTCCATCACCATATGTGTAGGTAGCAACGATACAAATATCTGCATCTTCAAAATCTTTTGCATCTACCGATGTGCATTCGTCAACTTCAACTTCTACACCTTCTTTTTTAAGTGCTTCTCCAACGATGTTCGCAATTTCTTCTGTATTTCCAGTCATGCTTGCATAAACTACTTTAGCTAATGTCATGAAATTCTCCTATCAAATTATTTAACATTTGAATTATAACATATTTATTTTGGATAAAAAAAGAGAAAGTGTTATTATGAAAACAGCAAGATTACGGAGGTTCAAATGATTACAATCAAAAGCGCTAGAGAAATTGAATTAATGGAAGAGAGTGGTAAAATCCTCGCTGGAGTACATATTGGGCTAAGAAATCTTATAAAGCCTGGAATTGATATGTGGGAGATTGAAACTTTCGCAGATAAATATATTCGTGAGCACGGAGGAATTCCAGCTCAGATCGGATTTGAAGGTTATGAATATGCAACCTGTGTATCTATCAATAACGAAATCTGTCACGGATTCCCAAGACATCAAATCCTTAAAGAAGGTGATTTGGTCAAAGTAGATATGTGTGTTGATTTAAATGGCGGCATCAGTGATTCTTGTTGGGCATATTCTGTTGGTGAAGCAAGTGAAGAAGTGCAAAACTTGATGGATGTCACAAAAAAATCGCTGTACCTTGGTATTGAGCAAGCAGTTATAGGAAACAGAATAGGCGATATTGGCCATGCAATTCAAACTTATGCTGAAGGCAAGGGATATGGTGTAGTTAGAGATTTTGTAGGTCATGGAATTGGTCCTACCATCCATGAAGCCCCAATGGTTCCTCACTATGGAGAAGCAGGAAAAGGATTGCGCTTGAAAGAAGGGATGGTCATTACCATTGAACCAATGATCAACGTGGGCTCTTGGGAAGCTGAGATGGTCTATTCACAGTCTAGTGGAAACATTAACCCTGCGATTACTACGGATGGCAGCTTAAGTTGCCAATATGAACATAGTTTAGCCATCACAAAAGATGGTCCTAAAATCCTTACCTCACAAGGTATTGAACTCGAATATTAAACGAAAACCGCTTATGGAGGTGATTATGAAAAAGATGATTTCTTTCTTTTCAGAACTTAAAAATCGCCCTTCCGTAAGGGTTTTTCTTTCCCATCTCAAAGAGAGCGAAATATCTGTACATTCTACTTCCGTTGCATTTTATCTCCTACTCAGTATATTTCCCATTATGATGACAATTGGAAATATTCTCCCATTCTTAAATCTAGATGGTGAAAACGTACTCCAATACATTCAACAATTGATGCCTATAAGTATTTTCAATACGTTTAAAGGAACGTTTCAAAGTCTATTAACTGAGAAGTCTACTAGCCTATTAAGTCTATCCATCTTAGCCTCTCTCTGGTCGGCATCTGTCGGAGTAAACAGTCTACAGACCACGGTAAATAATGCTTATGGTATTTCGAACAGACAAAATTTTATTCTTTCAAGATTATTTTCATTATTCATCTTTTTCAATCTACTCCTTATATTCATTCTCGGATTATTTCTACTTAATTTTGGTGAAGATTTTTTTGCTTATTTAAATGGTGTTTTCAAATTTTCTGACTCTATTACAAGCTTTCTCAGCCATAAAAACTTGCTTTTAACATTGATTGGACTCTTTTTCCTGTCCATACTTCTATTCCTTTTATTGCCAAATATACAAAGTCCAAAGATTCGATTTGTTGTCCCTGGAGCATTATTTACTGCTTCTGGCACTCTTGTTCTGAGCAAGTTCTTTGCTCTTTATGTCGATTTTTTTGGCAGACGAGTGTCAAGTTATCAAATAATCGGGTCTGTCATTCTCTTCATGCTATGGCTTATGTTCGAGGCTAGAATCCTCATACTAAGTGCAGTATTAAATGCAAGTTACCAAGATTATTCCATAAACAAAAATAGATTGTGAAATTTTCACAATCTATTTTTTGTTTCCTATTCTTTTACATGAACTCGGATGATCGCCGTCACATCATGGTGAAGTTTTACAGGTACTTTCGTCACTCCTAGAGTACGAATCGCATCCTTTAACTCCATCTTGCGTTTATCCACTTTAATCCCAAATTGATTTTCAAGTGCTTCAGAAATTTGCTTTGCAGGAATTGAACCAAAGAGTCTCCCATCCGTTCCTGCCTTTCCTTGAATCAGCACCATTGTTTTTTCATCTTCAATTTTTCCCTTTAGAAGGATTGCTTCTTCAAGAATTTCTGCATCGTGTTTTTCTTTTGCTTTTTGCTGCCCCTTCAGCTGACTCATTGCAGAGTTTGAGGCTTCCTTTGCAAATCCATTTTTAATCAGAAAATTATTCGCATAGCCACTCGGAACTTCTTTCACTTCTCCGCGTTTACCTTTACCTTTTACATCTTTAAGAAATATTACTTTCATCCTTTGTTTCCTCTTCCTTATTTATTAATTGAATTGTCTCAATGAGTTTTTCTTTCAACTCTGCTATCGACATGTTCTCAAATTGTGCAGCAGCATTGTTAAAATGACCGCCGCCACCCATTTCTTCCATTATACGCTGAACATTCAGTTTTTTCTTGCTTCTTGCACTTATACCTATTAAATGATCATCTCTTCTAGTTATCACAAAGCTCGCCTCTACATCATTTAAAGAGAGAATCGTATCTGCTGCTTTGCTCGTCGTAACAGAATCAAATACTTTATCCTCTTTACCAATTGAGATAATCATATTATTGAAGAGTTTTTCATTATTTGCTATCAACTCGTTCATTTCCATATAGCTTTGCAAATCACTTGAAAGTAAAGACTGAACTTTCATGTTGTCTGCACCTCGATTTCTAAGAAATGCAGCAGTTTCAAATGTTCTAGTTGTAGTGGAAGTTTGAAAACTCTTTGTATCCACCACAATCCCTGCCATTAATAGTGTCGCTTCGATTTTGGAAAGTGTCTCTTTCTTTGAAGGAATAAACTGAATCAATTCCCCAATCAATTCACTTGCACTGCTTGCACTGCTTTCAATATAAGAAATGAGTGGATTGCTCGGGAAGTTTTCACTTCGTCTATGGTGGTCAATGATGATCACCTTATCAAATGCTTCATAAACTTCCATTGAAATAGATAGATTTGGATTATTATAATCTACCATTATCAAAATCGAATTTTCCTTTTTATTCTTTAATGCTTCTTCTGGAGTAACAACTGAATCAATTAAAACAGAATATTTTTCTATTTCACTCATACATCTACGGACGTCAATAATAAATTGAGACTCATCCAAGACAATTTTGGTATTCTTGTTAAACATTTTCGATAGAAAACTCATTCCAAAGGAAGCTCCAATGGCATCCATATCCGGGAATCTATGCCCCATAATATAAACTTCTTCGCTTTCTGTAATCAAACCTTTGATTGCAGTTGCCATCGCGCGTGTTCTTACACGTGTTCGCTTCTCTTTGTTGTTTGAATTTCCACCAAAGTATTCTGTCTTACTCGTTTCATTATCTTCTTTTATAACAACCTGATCCCCTCCACGAACGAGTGCCATATCGAGATTGTTATTTGCAATCCTACCAATGTCTTTTGAATTCCCCAATCCATAACTTACACCAATGGAAAGTGTCAGATTGATATTGTTCTCTTTCATTTTCTGTTTAAATGTATCTAGAATATCAAAACGTTTTGCTTTCATATTTTCTAAGACTTTGTAACGTGTCACAAAATAAAAACGTTCACGATTCATACGAAGGGTGTATACTTTTAATTCATCCATCCAATCTGAAATTGCTGTCGTAATCATGCTATTCAGAACTGCTTTTTGCTTTTCATCCATCAATTCACTAACATCATCATAATTATCAACAGAGATGGTTCCAATTACCATTTGGCGATTAACAATTTCTTTTCGCATGGTTTGCTCATTTGTTACATCGACGAAGTAAATCAACCCTTCACTTTGGTGAAGATAAAAATAATAAAGCTTTTCTCCGAGCTTCATAAAATTTTTTTCATTTTCTTTGAGATTCAGTATTTCCTCTATTTTTTCCTTGTCTAAGCTTTCGTTTTGTACTGTAAAGACATAATCTGCATATGGATTCATCCAAATCAATTCTAGTGTCTCGCGATTATAACGAATTGCACCAAGTGGCATAGTTTCTAGAACTTCTTTCACACTCGTTTCAGCATGCATGTTGGTTTGTCTGATTAGGTCTATATTCTCAAGGTTTAAATCGTTCATAAATTTTCTTATATAATAAAACGACGCAAGACTTACCGCTAACCACCATACGATTCTAAAAAACACATCTTGAAAGACCATCGTGCCAATCAATAGTAAAAACAAGCACCCTGTAACAATATAAAATACTTCATTCTTTCTTATATTCACTCTATCTCCTTCTCTCTTTACACACTTTTATTTTACCATATTTCTCAAAGTGGAGAACAAGGCAGTAATCTCACTTACTGTTGCTTATGTTTTGGATATACAAAAACTGACTGTT
>JAITHN010000134.1 GCA_031279745.1 Streptococcaceae bacterium | reverse complement strand
GTATATCGACGATATCCGTGAGATTCAACCATGGAAAAAATCACTTGGAATTATAGCCGCGAGTCTCCTTGTTTATTTTTTTACGAATGCAAAATTTGACTCGTTCAGTATTCCTTATTTGGTAAAAACCATTCATTTGGATTGGTATATTAGCCTTCCGCTTACCATCATTTGGATTTATGCATTGACCAATGCAGTGAATTTAATCGATGGATTAGATGGCCTAGCGAGTGGGGTTTCCATGATTTCTCTTGGAACCATTGGGTTGATAGGATTTGTTTTTTTACCCTTACAAAGTATTTTTGTACCCATCACCATCTTTGCGCTCGTGGCTGCCATATTAGGATTCTTCCCTTATAACTACCATCCTGCAACGATTTATCTAGGAGATACGGGAGCTCTTTTTCTTGGGTTCATGATTTCTGTCATGAGTTTACAAGGATTGAAGAATGCGACCTTCATTGCCGTACTGTCTCCCATGTTTATCTTAGGGGTACCGATTACAGACACCTTCTTTGCCATCATCCGAAGAAAGTTGAACAATCAATCTGTAACGAGTCCAGATAGAGCGCATTTGCATCACCGCTTATTGTCACTAGGTTTCTCACATCGTGCTGCGGTGTTAACCATCTATGGGATTTCAACGGTGTTTAGTTTTATTGCACTGTTATTAAATTATGCATCCGTTGTTGGAGTTTCGCTTTTAATGATTGCCTCCTTATTAGGAATTGAACTTTTTATTGAATTGATAGGAGTACTAGGTGAAAATAGACAACCACTCTTGAATACTTTAAAATTCATCGGCAATCGTGGCTATCGTTTGAAAATGATCAATCGTAGAAAACGAACCAAATTGATTAAGAAAACTCTTCAAGACGGTGGCCTAGAAGTCCATCTCGATAAGGAGGAAAAGTAGCATGTTAAAAAGTATATATATGAAAGCCGCAAGAACGGTTTCCAAAAACCACAAACCTGGATCATCAAGCGAAGTCTTGTATTTGATGAGTTTTCCGGAGAATAATGTCCATCTCCTCAATCAGCTGTCCGAATACTATGGGAATCGCTTTATTGTTTGTTATAAAAAAAATGCGTTTCATGAAGCGAAACGACTGGAAAAAGCAGGGGTTAGAATTCTTCCAATGGATGATTCCAAGACGGTTTTTTATGAAATCATCCCTCATTTGACAAAATCAAAACTCATTTTCGTAGACAATTATTTTCCGATTATCGGAGCGGTCGATTTTCATCCAGATACGAAGGTTATTCAGCTATGGCATGCCGTTGGAGCCATGAAAGCTTTTGGATGGAGCTCGAAAAGAACACAACACG
This sequence comes from Streptococcaceae bacterium, assembly GCA_031279745.1. Lineage (GTDB taxonomy): Bacteria > Bacillota > Bacilli > Lactobacillales > Streptococcaceae > Pilibacter. Next base: position 2,922 of record JAITHN010000134.1, on the reverse strand, counting down.
ACCGCAAAAAAGACAAAGAGCGTTATCAATCTGTCTATAAAAAGCATACGCATTTTGTTGTGGCGAGCAAAAAAATGGAAAACGTCTTTCGAGAAGCATGGCTTGCAACATCGAACAAGATGCTTCATTTTGGAAATCCTCGGTGCGACATTTATTTTGATAAGGAATTCCTCAAAAATGCAAGAGAAGAATATGCCTTTCATTTTCCAGAGTCGAAAACGAAAAAGGTCTTTATGTATGCGCCGACATTCAGAGAAGAAGGATTAAAACGGGCGCCGATGGGCTTTAAACAAATGAATGCACTTCTTCAACAATTGGACGCGCTTCTCTATGTACGCCTCCATCCGAAAGAAAGCGATCTTTTAAAAGAATTGGGCAATTACTCGAATATTATCACGCATATTCCTGGATTGTCGCTGGAGCAAATTTTACCGAATATCGATGTGCTGATTTCTGACTATTCTTCTGTTCCATTTGAATATACATTGGCAAATCCAAAAGGGAAATGCATCTTCTACGTGCCAGACTATATCGATTATAAAGAAAAAATTGGATTGGTTGACGGATATAAAGATTTCTTGCCTGGGGAAATGGTTCAGACACAAGGAGCATTGATGCAACTTATGAAAGAAATGCTCCTTCCTCAGAATGAGTCTGAAGAAAAAGAGTCGATAGGGAAGAAGAAAGAGTTGAAGAAGAAACCGTTGACCTTCCAAGAGTTTAATCAAGTGTGGAATACGAAAAATAACGGAATGGCAACCATGCGATTGATGGATTATCTTCGAACTTTATAAAGATAGGCAATAAAATTGTGAATTTTAAATGGGTGGTTTAAGCTAGGGTTGGAGTTATTTTATAAAGGAGGAAATATGTCAGTTTTAGAGATAAAAGTTCTTCATGTACGCATTGAGGACAAAGAGATATTAAAGGGAGTGAATTTGACTCTCAAAACAGGAGAAATTCATGCCATTATGGGACCAAATGGAACGGGGAAATCCACCCTTTCGGCAGCGATTATGGGAAATCCAAACTATGAAGTGACAAAAGGAGAAATCCTTTTGGATGGACAAAATATTTTGGAACTTGAAGTGGATGAGCGTGCTCGTCTAGGCTTGTTCTTAGCCATGCAATATCCTTCAGAGATTCCTGGAATTACAAACGCAGAGTTTATGCGTGCGGCAATCAACAGTAAACGTGAAGAAGGCAATAAAATTTCCGTTATGGATTTCATCACAAAATTAGATGAAAAAATGGAATTATTGAATATGCCAGAAGAAATGGCTGAACGTTATTTAAATGAAGGATTCTCAGGTGGAGAAAAGAAGCGCAATGAAATCCTTCAATTGCTTATGATGGAACCTACTTTCGCTATTTTAGATGAAATTGATTCAGGATTGGATATCGATGCGCTGAAAGTCGTTTCAAAAGGGGTTAATGCCATGCGGGGAGATGACTTCTCTGCCTTGATTATTACTCACTATCAACGGTTATTAAACTACATTACGCCTGACGTGGTTCACATTATGATGGAAGGACGCGTTGTAATGACTGGGGACGCAAGCCTTGCCAAACGTTTGGAAGCTGAAGGATACAAGGAGATTTCTAAGGAATTGGGAATCGACTATGTTGAAGAAGTTTAGGAGGGCGTATGAAAGAAGAAATACGTTCATTTTCACTCATAAAAGATGAACCTGCATTTATGCAAGCAATTCGTCTAGGTGCAGCGGAAAACATTGAAACGCTAGACTTTCCTGTTATTGAGCGAGTAAATTATCAAAATTGGAATTTATTCCAAAACAATCTTGAGGAAGAGGAAAGTTTTGCAGGTGTCCCCGACTTCACGGAAATCGAAACGGATTCGGCAATCATTGTTCAAATGAATGGGCAGACGGTCTTTACTCAAGTCCCTCAAACGTTATTGGAGGCAGGAGTTGTCGTTGAAGATTTATTTGAAGCGATGACTTCACACCCTGAACTTTTGGAAAAATATTATCTAAAGAAAGCCGTTCTAGCAGATGAAGACAAGATGACGGCGCATCATGCAAGTTTTATGAATAGCGGAATACTGGTCTATGTGCCTGAAAATGTTCATTTGACTGAGCCTATCAGTGCTGTCTTCAGACAAAACAGTGATAGTGATGAAGCATTCAACAAACATGTTTTAATCGTTGGCGGGGCAAATTCTTCATTCTCTTACTTGGAGAAATTCGACTCTTACGGAGAAAACACCAAGCAATCTTCAGCAAATATCATGGTGGAAGTCATCTTAGAAACGGGTTCTCAACTAAAATATGCAGCGATTGATCATCTAGGAGAAAAGGTTACGACCTTTATGAACCGCCGTGGTTGGATTGGAAAAGACGCTCACGTTGATTGGAATATTGCCACAATGAATGATGGAAACATCGTTTATGATCTGGATTCAGATTTGATTGGCGATGGGAGTCAAGCAATTATGAAAGTGGTTGCGATCTCTTACAAGGATCAAATTCAAGGAATTGATACACGTGTGACGAATATCGGGAATCATTCTGTTGGGCATATTTTGCAACACGGCGTGATTTTAGATAGAGCAGCCCTTACATTTAACGGAATTGGACATATCTTGAAAGGTGCGAAAGGCGCAGATGCGCAGCAAGAAAGTCGCGTCCTCATGTTAAGCGACCTGGCTCGTGGAGATGCCAATCCAATTCTTCTGATTGATGAGAATGAGGTGACAGCAGGGCATGCTGCGTCTATTGGGAGAGTTGATCCAGATGAAATGTACTATTTGATGAGTCGTGGAATTGATGAAGTCGTTGCTCGCAAACTCGTGATTCGTGGATTTTTAGGAAATGTGATTACCGCCATTCCATCGAGAAGTGTTCAAGAAGAATTTATTAACATGATAGAAGGAAAACTTGCCAATGTTTAGCGCAAAAG
>JAITHN010000109.1 GCA_031279745.1 Streptococcaceae bacterium | reverse complement strand
TTTCATAAAGCTGATAGAGCAAATCATACATCCAATCTTTTAACTCCGCTTGCTCATCAGTTGATAATTCTTGAAATCCAAGTTGGAATTTATATCCAATATAAGTTCCGTGAACAGATTCATCTCGAATGATGAGTTTAATAATTTCAGCGACATTCGCTAATTTATTGTTTCCTAGGTAGTAAAGTGGGGTGAAGAATCCTGAATAGAAGAGGAACGATTCTAGAAAAACGCTGGCAACTTTTTTCTGTAAAGGAGATCCTGTTAGATAAATATCGTTTACGAGCTTCGCTTTTTTCTGAAGATATGGATTCGATTCCACCCAAGAAAAAATCTCTTCAATCTCTGCTTTCGTATTTAAAGTAGAGAAGATGGAAGAATAGCTCTTTGCATGAACGCTCTCCATAAATTGTATATTGTTCAAGACAGCTTCTTCATGTGTCGTACGAACATCGCTTCGAAGTTCAGACATTCCCGTTTCACTCTGGAGAGTGTCAAGCAAGGTTAGTCCTCCAAAAACGAGCCCGACAAGCGTGCGCTCTTTATCAGATAACTTTCTCCAATCGTCCAAGTCGTTAGACAATGGAATACGCGTGTCCAACCAAAATTGCTCGGTTAGTTTTTCCCATGTTGATTTATCGATAGCATCTTCGATTTCGTTCCAATTAATAGCTTTAAAATGATTTGACATACTCTTCCTCCGTTTCTCTATTTTATAGGAGAAGTTCAAAAAATGCACCCTTCTTGTTTATATAGATTCGCCGTTTTAACAGTGTTTTATAAAATTTAGACTTCACTTTTTTAAAAAAAAGTTTATAATATTGAAATAGGTTAAGAATTTATAAAATTATATATCCTGTTATTGTATGCTTTGAACTTTGCGTTTATTCTATAGAAACTTGATAAATAGGAGGAAGTATGAAAGAAGTCTTGATTCGCATATTGATACTAATAGGCTTTAGTATTCCCACTGAAGTTATTTCGGTTTATCTAGAAGATACCTATTTTTTTGAAATTGGGTTTATCATTTCGGTATTTCTCACATTTATTCTGACATTTTATGTCACTTACATAAAAGACACTAGATTGTGGGTGATTGGAAATTTACTCACCTTAGCTTTCAGCATTGTTTTTGAAGTGAGCATGAACCACGGTAACCTTATAGGCATGACGTTGAAAATGCTCATCTTTTTGATTTGCTGGATTATCCCCCAGGTTTTAGGACGTTTTTGGGGAGTTGTATTGCGTAGAACATAATGGTGGTTGTCAAATCTCGAGATTTGACAGCGCTTTTTTTTTATAGGTGAAGCCCACGCCAGAACACTTGCGACTTTAGTCGTGAGAGCCTCAGTTCAGTTCAGTTCAAATGGTGCGCTTGGCATTGTCTGATGAACTTTACAAAAGATTTACAAATTTTTGAAATGCATTTTACACGTGTCATCTATACTCATTCTTGTAAGACAATTACAAAAAAAACATTAGGGAGTAAATAAATGAAAAAACGTGTATTAATGCTTGGAGCAACTGCTTTGTTAGGAACAATTCTTTTGGCAGGTTGCGGAGCGAACAACTCAACAAACTCAGAAAAAACAGCAACAGAATCAACGAAAATCGTTGCTGCAGGTTCGACTGCACTTCAACCATTGGTTGATGCGGCGAGTGAAAAATATCAAGAAGCAAACGCTGGAGCTCAAATCTCCGTTCAAGGTGGCGGAAGCGGTCTTGGGTTAACACAAGTTGCGAACAAATCTATCACAATCGGGAACTCTGATTTATTTGCTGAAGAAAAGAAAATGAACGATAAAAACCTTATCGACCATAAAGTTGCAGTAGTAGGAATCGCGCCAGTTACAAACAAAGACGCAAAAGTTACAAATCTTACAAAAGCACAGTTGAAAGACATTTTTGCTGGTAAAGTGAAAAACTGGAAAGAAGTTGGTGGAGCTGACCTTGCGATTCAAGTAATCAACCGTGCAGAAGGAAGTGGAACACGTTTTAACTTTGAAAAATATGGTTTGGATGGCATCCAAGTTGTGAAGAGTCAAGAACAAGATTCTTCAGGAACTGTTCGTCAAATTGTTTCAACTACACCAGGTGCGATTTCATATCTTGCATTCTCATACTTCGATGATTCAATTACGCATTTGAACATTGACGGAGTGGAAGCAACTGAAGAAAACGTTCAATCAAACAAATGGACGATCTGGTCTTATGAACATATGTACACAAACGGAAAAGATGAAGCAGCTGAAAAATTCATCAACTTCATCTTGGGAGAAGATATTCAAAATGGTCCAGTTAAAGAACTTGGATACTTGCCAGTTTCAGAAATGAAAGTTGAAAGAAACGCAGCAGGGGAAGTAAAATAAAGTCATCTTCATTAAAGTGATGAACTTTAAATAATGTAAAAAAAACGAAGTCGATTTGTCGGCTTCTTTTTTTAGAATCGTGCATCAATCTTTAAGAACGATTCATTTTAAGGTGGGGGAGCAGTTCATAGAGACAACGCTGTGTACGGCTGAACGTATAAAGTTATTCACAGATTATTCATATATTGAGTCTAAGTGAAATACACTCATTTTTTTCTAATCAGTGTATTCAGAGGGTTTACTTGAATTTTCAGATAATTTAGAAGATTAGAACTATAAGAAACCGCTTACAATTGTGTTGAAATTAAGAAAAAAATGTGTATAATTAAAGTTGTATTAGAGAAGGGGCTAATACATCACATAGTTACTGATAAAATGGAGGAAATAATTATGGTATGGTCTGCTTATGACACGAACGGGTTGGGACAAGATTGGCGTGAGTTCGAAATGACAGAAACTAAAATCGAAGTTAACGACAGAACAACAGCTTTTTACCAACAAGAGTGGGATAGACAGTACAGTGTTGAAGCGTTGAGCGGAAACATTTACAACGAGTACTCAAACTTATACTTATAAAATTAAAAATGGCGAGTCAAAGACTCGCTTTTTGTGTGCAGTAGAATAGCTGCACTACTCCACTATTATCGGAAGTATAATTTGTTTTTTGAAGGAGCGCTTTACTAAGTGAGCAGGGAATTTGAAACATAGGAATCTCGAATACAGGTTTTAGCACTCTTAAAAAAAGAGTGCTAATTTTTGAGTTTTTTTTCTTGACTTAACGGTTCAAGGTGTGTAAAATAAAATCCGTAGTTAGCAATCGGACACTTTGAGTGCTAACTGAAAGGCGGGTCATATGCTAAAAGACAGGCAAAATGAAATTTTACATTTGATCATTCAAAATTTTTCTGAAACAAAAAGGGCGACTGGATCAAAAACGCTGATGAATCAAGGGATTCAAGCTTCAAGTGCGACCATTCGGAATGATATGTCTCTTCTTGAGTCGTTGGGGTTTATTGAGAAAAATCATACCTCAAGTGGACGGCAACCAACGATTGAAGGTCTTCGATATTTTGTGGATTCCTTACTTGATCTAAAAAAATTGGATAATCTATCG
>JAITHN010000195.1 GCA_031279745.1 Streptococcaceae bacterium | reverse complement strand
GTCCATCTGGCTTACAACAATCCCCAGCCCTGTAACTGCTACTCCAGCCACAGCAACTTTTGTGATTGTCGTTCGTGTTGAATTCTTTGGATTTTTTGAGTGGTTTTGCTTTTCTTTTTCCATATACGCACCTTCTCCTTTTGTCAATGTAAACGCTTTCGCGTTCCTCTATTTGTAATTTTATCATCTTTTATTAATATAAATAAACAAAACACTCGATATCTAATGATTTGCTAAATTTATTTATTTTTTTTGTTTATTTTGACGAAGAGTAAACAATTAAGCAGTTTCTTTGACAAGGTCTCTGAACGTAAAAAAAACTGTTTGATGCGTACTTTCGCATCAAACAGCCTTTTATTTATAAAATGAGTATTCCGCTTATTCTACTGTAACAGATTTGGCGAGATTTCTTGGCTTATCGACATCCAATCCTCTTTGTAGCGTTGCATAATAAGCTATTAATTGTGTAGGAATGACCATCGCCAAACTCGTTAAATAGCTATGGACATTTCCAACAAGAATGTCATCCCCTTCTTCTTGACAATCTGCTGAAACCACTTTCAATACATTTGCCCCACGAGAGGAGACTTCCATTATATTCCCGCGTGTATGTGAGGCAATGCTCTTATTCGAGATGATGGCCAATACAGGGGTTCCTTCTTCAATCAAGGCAATGGTTCCATGCTTTAACTCTCCCGCAGCAAAACCTTCGCATTGAATATAAGAAATTTCTTTTAGCTTCAATGCTGCTTCCATTGAAACAAAATAATCTTGTCCTCGACCTATATAAAAGGCATTTCTTGTATCTTTCAGATATTCTGCTACTTTTGATTCAATCCACTCTTTTTCTGCAAGAGTCGCAACCATGCTCGTCGCGACAAGCGAAAGCTCTTGAATGAGATTAAATGATTTCGCTTTTTCGTTTCCAATTTCTTCCCCAACCGCTTTTGCTAAAATACTCATCACTGCAATCTGAGCAGTATAGGCTTTGGTAGAAGCTACCGCAATTTCAGGTCCAGCATGTAAAGCCATGGTAAAGTCAGCTTCTCTGGAAAGGGTGGAGCCTGGCACATTCGTAACGGTCAGGGCTGGATAGCCTAGTTCTTTTGTTTTTACGAGCACTTGTCTGCTATCCGCTGTTTCTCCAGATTGCGAAATATAGATGAATAATGGTTTTTTGCTCAATAAAGGCAGATTGTAACCAAACTCTGAGGCAATGCACAATTCGACTGGTGTATCTGTCAACTCTTCAAAAAACGTCTTTGAAGCGTAACCCGCATGATAACTTGTCCCCGCAGCAACAATATAAATTCTGTCTGCTTCTATAACCGCCTTCTTAATTTCATCCGCCACAAGGTATTTTCCATCTTTGAAATAGTTTTGCATGATTCTGCGCATCACGGCTGGTTGCTCGTCTATTTCTTTTAACATGTAGTAGGGATAGGTTCCTTTTCCTATATCAGATAGATCGAGTTCTGCCGTGAATGCATCCCGCTCCTGTTGGATTCCCGCTTCATCCAATATTTCTACACTATCTTTCTTCACAATCACAACTTCTTTGTCATGAATTTCTAAGAACTGTTTCGTTTCCCGAATCATCGCCATCGCATCGCTTCCGACCATGTTATATCCCTCACCTAATCCTACAAGAAGAGGTGATTTGTTTTTTGCTACATAGATGACGGTCGGATCTTCTCTATCGACCATTGCAAACGCATAGCTTCCTTCAATAATCCCAAGCGCCTTGACAAAGGCATCCTTTGGCGTCAAATGGTCCACTTCGATAAATTTTCCTATCAAATGCGCACAGACTTCTGTGTCGGTTTCCCCAATAAAATGATGGCCATTTAAATATTCCGTTTTTATTTCTTTATAGTTTTCTACAACCCCATTGTGTACTAAAAGAATCCGGTTGCTCTCACTTGCATGGGGATGCGCATTGTTTTCCGTAGGTTTTCCATGTGTCGCCCATCTTGTATGCCCGATTCCAATCGAACCATTTACTTCGATGCCAATTTTCTCTTGCAATGATGAAATTCTTCCAACTGCTTTGATGATTGACTGATTTTTTCTTTCATCAGAGACAAAAATCCCCGCGGAATCATAGCCTCTATACTCCAATTTTTGTAAACCCTGTATCAATATATCTGTTGCATTCTTACTTCCTACAACTCCAACAATTCCACACATAGCATCCTCCTCATAATTGGTATAGTTGTTTATATCAAAAATCATACCACTTAAAGCTAGTTGTTGCAAGCCTCGTTTATCTTTTCATTCATATAAATTTAAAATCGGTATAGGTCAATATCGTTCTCTTCCACTTTTGCCTGTTTTTCTTTATAATAAAGGAAAAGATTGAGGAGCAATTATGGAAAGAAATAGAAGACGGAGACAGATCGATTCTAGAATCGATTACGGTCTCATATTACCCGTATTTTTACTCTGTTTGGTCGGGCTTACATCGCTATATGTTGCTCTCTCGCATGATAGCAATGTTGCAAGCATTTCAAACTCAATGATCAAACAAATGAGTTGGATTTTAGTTGGGATTGTGGCCATTTTTATTACCATTCATTTTTCAAATAAACTCATCTGGAAAATTACACCTTTCACTTATTTTTTTGGTCTAATTCTGATGATTTTACCACGAATTTTTTATAGTCAGGCTGTTTACGATAGCACGGGAAGTTATAACTGGGTGGTTATTGGAAACACACCCCTCTTTCAACCCTCGGAATTTATGAAAATTTCATATATTTTATTGCTTAGCTATATCATCGCAAAACATAATGCCTATTTTACGCATAGGATTGTCAAAAGCGACATTTGGCTGATTATAAAAATGGGATTTGTCACCCTTCCCGTTGCGGCAACTCTTGCAATTCAAAGTGACTTTGGTACATTCTTAGTTTTTATCGCAATTTTTTTAGGGACACTCCTTCTCACCGGGATCAGTTGGCGCATTCTTATTCCACTGTTTAGCGGTTTAATTATGCTAGGTAGCCTCTTAATCTTCCTCGTAACGAATACCATTGGTCGAGAAATTCTCTATAAGGTAGGTGCCAAGCCGTATCAATTCGCTCGTATCGACTCTTGGTTACACCCTTGGGAAAATACATCAGGCGCAGCCTATCAGCAATCAAAAGGTCTTCTTGCGATCGGAAGCGGGGGTTTAACTGGAAAAGGCTTCAATGTTTCTCAAGTTCACATTCCTGTTAGGGAAAGTGATATGATTTTCACAGTAGTGGGAGAAAACTTTGGATTTGTAGGAAGCGCCTTCGTCCTACTCCTCTATTTTATTTTAATTTATCGAATGATTCGTATTACATTTGAATCGAATAATGAATTTTATACCTATATTTCAACTGGAATAATCATGATGATTCTATTCCATGTTTTTGAAAACGTGGGTGCAAATATCGGGCTTCTTCCTTTAACAGGGATTCCACTTCCTTTCATTTCTCAAGGTGGATCAAGTATGGTTGGAAACATGATTGGTATTGGGCTGATACTTTCCATGAAATATCATCAAAAACCAAATTTTGATGATTGGAAAAAATATAGAGAACTTAGTTCAAATTAAACAGACGCTGGCGGTAACTTACCGCCAGCGTCCTTTTTTATGAAATAATTTTTACTTTTTTCTCCGGATCATCTCCAAATAGCTTTTGCGCAAGAACGATGGATTCCTCCTTCTCATTATTGCTCATATTTTCGGATAAAGTCTCTTCTGAATCGACGCCTCCTCTATACAACCTCACCACTTCTTTTTGGCCACGTTCCGTAATCGTGTAGATACGGAAGGTATAGCCCATTAAGACCGAAAGACCATTCGTCACAGCAGCTAATAATGCATCATCATGAGCAATGGTACTCGCTAAAAATTCTACTTCGTCGGCAAACGTGATCACGAGAATGTTTTCAGTTGCTGCAAAAATGCCATACTTCTGAAACTTCGCTTTTTGCGGAGAACTTAGCATATCCATCATATCCATCCACACATTTTTCACTTGAGCTTTAATTTCTTTTTTGGCTTCTGGAAGTATCTTCACGATTTCTTGGATGGGTTCTTTATATTCCATTTTGGATGGCGAAATATTTGGTTTCGCATTGCTTTTCTTCACAGCGACATCTGTATGTTGGATATTGCCGAGCGCTTGTCTAAGCTCCGCCACCTCTCTACGAAGTACAGCTATTTCTTCCAATGCAGCTGGGAATACTGCTTGAGATTGAGACTGAGCTTGAACCTGAGCAAGAATGGATTGGTTACCCTCTCCTTCAATCATCTGAATAGTCGTCACCTCAAGCAAGATTTCAGCATCCGTCGTATAGGAAAGCTTTTCTTGCAACTGCGTGAATTTATCAATGTAGAAGAAAATTTCACTTTCTTCAAATGAAAGTTCGCTCTCTACTAGTTGTACGGCAGATTGCTTGTAAAACTCAGGAGCCAAATCTTTCATCAAGAGATTTCTTAAATACGTGAGACTTTCTTCAGCAAATCTTCCAGCATCTTTTCCTTCTTCCAAAACATGCTTGATAAGAGTGAGCGCCTGCACGATATTTTTTTCTTTAATGGCAGTGAAATACTCTACCAACCAT
>JAITHN010000135.1 GCA_031279745.1 Streptococcaceae bacterium | reverse complement strand
CCCCTCGACTCCACGCAGTCAACACCGGGTCGGGGAGTCAAACGCACTCCAGCTGTATTACCACCATAGGGATAATCATCTACATGGCGCTGCTTGTTTTTCGCAAATTCACGGAAATCATGACCCTCAAGCACTAATTTCCCGGCTGCCTTGGCTTTCCCTACAATAGACAAATCCATTGTTTCCAACATCTTTGGAAAAATCGTAAGTACATCAATTTTCATCGATTAACCCTTCCATCACTTCAATATGGACGACTCCATTTTCCAAGTCTACGCTTTTCACCACATCTTCAATATATGGAATCAGTGCATCCTTCTTCTTATATCTCCCCACAACCCATACGTCATTTGCTCCTGGAGAGAGTATTTCTTTAATCTTCCCAATTTCTGTGCCGAATTGATCAACAACCATGAGATTGATAATTTCATGATAGTAAAATTCATCTTGAGAGAGAGAGCCCATCGCTTCTTCGCTCACTTTTAAAATTCCACCTTTGTACTTTTCAACATGGTTAATATTGGTATGGTTTTCAAACGTTAAAATATCAAAATTTTTATGTTTCCGGTGGGTTAGAACAGTGAGCTCAACCGGGGCATTGCCCTCTTGAAAAAGGGTTAGTTTGCTCCCCTTTTTATAGCGTTCTTCAGGAAAATCTGTCTGAGAGATGACGCGAACTTCTCCTCGAATTCCCTGTGTATTCACCAATTTTCCAACATTAAAATACTTTTTTTCCATACTTACTCCATTCTCAGGTGCATCAATTCATCTTTTTTTGATACATGGCACGCATTGGCTTTTCCTCAAATGGAAAATTCCCTAATACGTACATGGCATCTTCATCTGTCGTTTCAAATCTTCCAAAAAGCTTTTTATATCCTTTTTCAAGAAGCGAGTCACCTAAAAGAAACATCAACTCAAACAAACTCTCTTGATCTTTCCCCTCAGTTCCAACCCATGAAAGGACGGGTTCTTTTGTCTCTTCCAGTTCAAAACAAACGGCGTAGCTGGCAACGTGCCCTCCTTTTACAAGTACTGCAGGCACGTCAACAACCGGATTTTCCTGAAAGAGAAATTCCAGCCACTCTTCCTGATTCATCTCTTTCAAGGGATTATTTCTATGCGTCTCCTCATAATTTTCTTCCAAAATGCAAAGAAATTCCGCTAGCAACTGTAAGTTTCGCTTCAATTCTCTTAAAGTATAAACTTTCCCCGTTGTTTTCTTTTCTCTATTTTCAAAAAAAGAAAGGTTGAGATACGTGTTAAAAGAGAATCGGAAACGTTTAAATCCATTCTGTTTACAAAAATCAATCAATCCTCGTTTCGTAGGAGAAATTTCAATATGTATATTCTTTCTCCCGACAGTATTTGCAATCTTCTCCATCACTTTTTCATAGAGTTCCGCATAGACTTTTGATTTTGACGAAACATCATAGCTCGTGATCAAATCAATATATACTGCGTTTGGATGTAGCGACTTTTCCCAAAAAACAGCCACTCCCGTCAACTCATCTGCATCCATCGTAGTAACCACTTGTTCTGGATGCTCTTGGATTTTCTTTGTTAATTTATCCCGGTTGCTTCTATATTGAAACAAATTTTCAATCGCTTTATCTAATATTCCTACTTCCATGATTTGCCCCCATTGTATTCATCAAATCATTATAACGTAATGAGGGAAACACGTCACATGCTTTTTTCCTAAACCTTACAAAAATGAAAGGTTTAGGGCCGTATTGTATACTGACAAAGCAGCCAGAAGAGAGTAAACTATGTCTATATTCAAAAAGGAGATTCAATTATGAAAACGAAATTACTAGTTGCCCTTGCTCTTATTCTTGCCGTCTTTGCTCTCGGTTACTCTTGGTACCAGAGCGCATATGGTGGAGAAGACTTTTATGTACAAGTCGACTCCGCAGGTAAAAAAACGGATGTCAAAACTGATAACGGTGAAACTTTTAGCCAATACGTTTATGAAACGACTGGATATTCTAACTCAGGTGTTGCAAAAGAACTTGAGTATACAACAGTATTGGATGCCAAACCTCTTAGACAAGGAGCATTTTTAAAAATCGTCTACAATAAAACAAAAGGCGTAATCTCTTGGGTTGAGGTGAAACAATCCGAAATTCCAGCAAAAGCTTTGGAAAAACTCAAATAAATATGAGTTCTGCTGGTAAATCAAAAATGAACCAACACAAACTCTCCTCTACACAGCTCAAAATCATCTAAGATGTTGAAGATGAATTCGACAATTTTGAATAAAATAACCCTGCACGTTCACACATGCAGGGTTATTTTATTCGATTGCCTAGTCTTCGTTTGTCGATTCTTCGTCAATCGCATCTTCGTCTGCAGTTGCTACCGCTGATGAAGAATTAGACGTAACTGTTTTAATAGAATTTCTATCAAATACAAGGAAAACCCCTTCACAATCCAATGTGATGGTTCCATTTGCTTCGTCTACTTCGTGAAGCAATCCGTGCAATCCACCGATGGTCACGATAGCGTCACCTTTCGTCATTCTATTTAACTCGTCAATACGTTGTTGTTGTTGAGCTTTTTGCTTACGGTTCATAAAGAACATCATCGCAACCATAACGACGATAATAATTATCAGTTGCATGTTTATACCTCCTCTTCTTAGAATTTAACTCCCTTAGTCTATCAAATCATGCCTTGTTTTACAATACAATTCACAATTGCTTAAAAAAAGCGCAAGTGGCACTCATTTGACTGAGCGCCATCTTTCACGTTTTAAGCTGTGACACGTTCCATAATTTCAAGCAAGACTTTCACATCCTCGACTTTTGTATCTCCAGTTTCTTTATCAATGATGGAAGAGTAGACATGAGGAATGATTTTTGAAACCCCAGCATCGACTGCAATTTGAACGATTTTTTCAAAGTTTTCCAAGTCGATTCCACCCGTTGGTTCTAAATAAAAGTCATTTTCCGCACAAGCTTTTGCAACCGCACGATATTCGTCAATATGTACCAATCCTTTCATATTGAAAAATTTAATCGAACTTCCTCCCATATCTTTCAAAAGAGCAATGGCTGTTTCGATGGGTACAATTCCTTTTGGCGCTTGTGAAGAAAGTGGTCCCGTCGCTAAATTGACCATTCCAACTGTTCCAGTTGGAGAAACAAGTCCGTTGATAATCGTTTCATCTTGACCTAATAACGCTCTCGTTGCCCCTACTCCTGTAAACACTTGGTTCACGTGTTGAGGTTGTAAAACATGGGACAAACGTGCCACCATTCGAGATTGATTTGGATCTCCCGCACCTAATCCAACAGACAATGCATTGTCCGTTGCCTCAATATAACGCAACATATCTTCAATTGCGGAGTCATCTGTCGAATAGTTCTTGGACAATACGCCAAGGACAACATGTCCTTTAGCCGCAGCATATACTTCTTTTGCATTCTCAACAGAATTTGCCAAAACATTTAAGCAAATCCGTTCGTTCAAGTAGTTAGGTGTCTTTTTCATTTTTCATTCCTCGCTTTATTCGTTTTTCTTGTCAATACACTGCTTAACGAATCACTTCTAGCGATTCATCCTCAAGCATTTGAAATATTTCGTCTTTGGTTACGATTGGACTATCTCCGAAAGTGGTAAATGCAATCTGTGCGCTTTTACTCGCATAATCCACAACCTCTTGAATCGGCCAATCTGACAGAAGACCGGTAAGAATTCCTGAAACATAGGCATCTCCCGTTCCAATCCTATCAAAAGTCGTTAAACTCAAGTCAATTGATCTGGTGACATCTGTTGATGTCGCATAAAACCCCTGAAGTGTTTTCGTGTCTCCACTATTGTTTTTTTCCGTTCCAAAAAATGCTTGTAAATCATAATCCCGAACAAATCTCTTAAATAAATCGTCAATTGTTTGTTTTTCAGCATCGAATTCCATCTCTAATAATAGAGTTAAGTCCTTAAATCCACCAGAGACAAAATCTGCAACTTGCAGCATTTCTTTGTATGCCGCCATCACAGTCGGGCGAACAGAGGCACCAACCAAACTCGGACGAAAATTAAAATCAAAGCATACTTTTTTCCCTAGACGAGAGGCGACATTTGCAAGTTTTAGAGCATTCTTCCTTGAGATTTCGCTTGTTGCCAAGCTAATTCCACAAATATGAACGAGGTCGGTATCATTGACTGCATCCTCCAACACTTCTTGGGACAGAATCGTCGTACAAAACGAACTTTGATCACGGTTTAAGTACGTCACGTTACTCGGACGATTCCCATAACCCATCTCCAAAAAATACGTTCCGATATGTTGGCTTTGGAACTCAATTTTCTCCGCATTTATGCCAAGTCGGCGTACGGCTGCACTCGCTGCTCTCCCAACAGAATTCTCAGGTAAGACCGTGAATAATTCCGTCGAAATCCCAGCATGGCTTAATCCAGAGAGGATGTTCATCCCCGTACCAGAAAAACTCAAATCACACATGTCCGTCTGTTCGATTCTCTTATAACTTGGAGGGGTGAGGCGAAGCATAACCTCGCCAAATGCTAAAACTTTCATATCAACCCTCCATGATTTCACGCATTTTTTCAACAATGCGTTTCATTTCTTCCTTATTCACCATGCGAATATCAAACTCTATAATCCCATTATTCGCTTGATATTCTCTTGTATAAATCGCAACGTCTCCTTGTTTCAACCTTGCAATCACTTCTTTTGCTGAAATTTTATCGCTCAGTACTTGCAAACTTGCTCGGTAGATCTCTCTGCCTGCACTATCTTGCACTTGCTTCGCTACGAGTCCTGAAATCTCATTTAATGCTTGAACAAAAGGCGCTAAACGTCCAACCATTGACTCGCCAGATTCACTTCCATTTTCCAAATATTCCTCGAGTGCAGTGACAGCCCCGATGATATTGTCTTTCCCAATCTTCATTGCACGACCAATGCCATAATTTTGCATCTGAATCCACGGAATATAAGGGTTTTTACCAATCACTAACGCACTACTTGGTGCCTCTAGCGCTTTTGCACCAGAATAGATGACAATATCCGCCCCCATTTTAGTAAAGGCAAATAAATCTTCTTCCGCAGCCGCATCAACAATTAGCGGAAGATCATATTCATGTGCAATATCAGCCATTTCACTCACCGTCAACATGCTTTTCTGCACGCTATGATGGCTCTTAATATACAAGAGTGCTGCAGTGTTTTCATTGATTTCCATCTCCACTTGCTCAGGCGTACATTCATTTGCCCAACCGGCTTCAACAATTTGTCCTCCACCAAGACCAACCATAACTTCAACACCTGTTCCATAGTTGACGTTATGCCCTTTTGGAAGCACAATTTCACGGCGTTTGATTTTTGAAGTGGAAGGGTGCGTGACATGATAGGAACTCCCTTGCCCAATGACTCCTGCAATACTTAGCGCAATTCCTGCACTCGCACTTGATACTACGGTTGCATTTTCCACCTCAAGTAACTCTGCAATATAAAGCCCAGTTTTCTTGACCAAGTCTGCCATTTCAAAAAAGGTTTGCCCTGCTTCTTTTTGAGCAAGAGCCACACCATCGCTCACTTTAGAAACGCCTAAAATGGTCATTTTCCCACTCGCATTGATAACAGATTTTAAATTTAGCTTTTCTTGCAGTTTCACTGTTTTCTCCTTTTGGTTTCGTAAATAACGCCTGATACAATCGCTGCCTTCGGCATTATTTGTTCCTGGATGCTGACTTTATTATTATTGCTATCTACCAACTCTTTTTCTGACTCTAAACAATCGAAAACGGTGAAGTCTCCGTCCATTCCGACTTCTAGCTTTCCTTTCGTGGTTAGTCCAAGTGTCTTTGCAGCATTTTGCGTGACTGCATCAATCACTTCTTGAAGCGTGTAGCCTGTTTGGAGTAATTTTTCCATCGTTGTCGCAAGATTATAGACAGGTCCATTCTCTCTATTTGTATGGTAAATATCTGAGCTAATCGACTGCGCCTTTACTCCCTGATCAAACGCAACCTTTGCCGTGTGGAAATTAAAGCTGTCCGTCCCGTGTCCAATATCAAAATGAATGCCACGTTCGAAAGCCCGAACAGCAAAGTCTTTCATCTGTCCTGACTCATCCAAAATCCCGTTGTCCTTTCCGTTAAAACAATGCGTGATGATGTCTCCTGGCTCTAACAACTCAAAAATCTTATCAAGAGCAAGCGGTGCACTTCCAATATGCACCATGAGTGGCAAATTCACTTTCTTTTGCAAAGCCTTCGCCATTTCTAAAGGAAGAGAGCCGTTTTCTCCAATCACACTTTTGCTCATACGGACTTTTATTCCAATGATGAACCCCTGCATTTCTTGAATGCGTCCCACATTTGATTGCTCATCTACTTTAGAGAGATCGGACAATTCATCCTGTGTAACAATCCCGTATTTGGAAATATTCAATAGAGCATAGACATTTGTTTTGGCCTGCTTTGCCAACTGATAAAACTCGTGAATATTTGCTTCTCCAGTACTTCCTGCATCGACAACTGTGGTTACACCTGTTGACACCCCAACTTTGTCAGGGTTGTCATAATAAAGTGTCATCTTTTCAAAGCAATGCACGTGACTGTCAATCCATCCTGCACTTACAAAACTCCCTTTTGCATCGTAAGTTTTTCCAGTGATACCTGTAACTTCTTCTGAAATTTCTACAATTTTTCCATCACGAACAGCAATTTCAACCCCACTGCCGTCCACAAGTTTTGCGTTTTTTATGACTAAATCAAACATATTTCGTATCCTTAAATCTATATTTTGTCCAAGGCAACACATAATCTAATAAGAAATGCTCTTCTTCTACAACACTTGCGGCTTTATTTTTTCGTGCATCAGCATGTGCTTCTAAAACAATTTGTAGCTCATTCTTATATTTTCCAAAATCATTGTTGCCGATGACTATATCCCCACGTTCAAACATTTCTACATTGTCATGATTCGGGTTTTCGCCTGTATATTTCTTCCTCACCTGTGTAGACCGTGCCATTTTTTGTGCAATATCCCCACGTCTAAAATGTTGATTTTCTAAAATAATCTCGCGTTCAATCGCATTCGCACCTTCAGCAATCTCAACGTCTAAGGTTAATTGATAACGATTCAATTCTCCTAACGCAATCAATTCTTCATCACTGGCATAGGCATTGCCGATAATCACATCGTCAATCAACCCTGTGGCAAATAAATGTTTTGCCTGTGTTGTTACAGATAATTCTCGATGCATTTCCAAAGTGACCAATCCATCATTAATATCCAAAGGACCAAAATTTCCGACTTGCGAAGTGATAAAAGCTGCCGTACGAATGCC
The DNA here is from genome assembly GCA_031279745.1 of Streptococcaceae bacterium. Lineage (GTDB taxonomy): Bacteria > Bacillota > Bacilli > Lactobacillales > Streptococcaceae > Pilibacter. The sequence goes on along the minus strand of JAITHN010000135.1, from coordinate 2,863 downwards.
ATGTTTTTTAAATCGCTTGGAACAGCTTTCAAAAAATTCAAAAGGTAAGCCCGTCTGTGCTTGTGGATAGAAGTTATGACACCCATAGATGAAAGGTTTGTTCGCCTCATAAGTCAGAATATTATCCAAGTATGAGACATCATTACTCATGTTTAACTCGATAATGAGCCCATATGGATTGAAAGAGAGTTCTGCTTCTTTATTCCCATCAAATCCTACATCTAAACGCAAACCATTTGCACCAAGTTCATGGAAGAAACTTAGGTCATCGTATGAAATGCCCAAATCATCAAAAATATTGGGTGCAATATCCAAGATCACTTCATAATTTAACTCCTTAGCAAGGCGAATGATTTTTGAAAATTTTTCTGCTACTTTTTCCTTGCCATCACTCACTTCAAGCATGGACATGAAAATTCTAGAAAATCCTTGTTTTGCTGCAAAATTTAAGTAGGCAGCATCCAATTCAAAATCACTGTGGTCTGGATAAATGGAAACACCTAATCTTCTAAACATTTTTAACCCCCGTACCTTCCATAAACAGTCGAAATCTCCAATTGACAAAGCAACCGCTCATGATGGTTGCGATGACTACAAAATACAATAGTTGACTAAACATAGATAACCCCATCATAGCAAATAAATACAACAATACGAGAGGAATTCCTTTAAATAGAGGAATCTTTTTTAATTTGTTCGGTACATTTCCCTTTTCTAGATAGAACATTGTTCCAAGAAAAGTGATCAAAGCAACAATTGCTACATCTAAGCTCATTTAAACCTCCGTTGTCTCGTCCTTGTTTTCGAGTAATTGTTTTTCAAATACTTTAAAGAACGGGTAGTAAATTACCAAGCTGATAATGAAGTTGACGACAACTAAAACCGCAGCCATTACATGCCAGTTGGTCACCATCATTGCGCCGATAGGACTTGGAACGGTAAAGACCGTTCTAGATACCGTCATAGGGATGATGTTTGAAATTGTAGCAAGGTAGGCCACAACCGTCATCACAAGTGGTGAAAGGATAAACGGAATTGCAAGAGTTGGGTTCATCACGATAGGTGCTCCGAAAATAATCGGTTCATTGATATTGAACAAACCTGGCAAAAACCCGATACGTCCTACTTCTTTTAAATAAGGTGATTTGGAATTGAGGAACAAACAAACCAATGCAAGCGTTGCCCCAGCTCCACCAATCCAAACGAACCATTGCAAGAACATTTCCGTAAAGGTGTTTGGCATGTGATTTTGAGAGACACCGTTTGAGAAGGCTTCCATATTTTCAGCAATCGAACTTTCCCAGAACGGGCGAATAACTGGCCCCATAATGGCTGGTCCATGAATGCCTAATACCCAGAAGAAACAGATGAGGAAGACTGTAACAAGTCCGCCGAAAAGACTGTTTCCTGCAAGGAATCCTTGCATAGGAAGCAATAGATTGGACAAGGTTTGATTAATATCAAATCCAATCAAATGGCGAAGCGTCCAGAACAAGAGTAAGCTTACTCCGGCAGGGAACAATGCAACAAATGAGTTACTCACTTCAGGCGGAACCCCGTCAGGCATTTTTATCGTGATATTTTTTTCTTTCATAATGCGATAGATTTCAACGGAAACAATCGCCGTTACAATCGCGCCAAAAATGGACTGTGCACCCAATTGTCCAATATTCAAGTAGCGACCTGCAGCTACCACTTGCGTTTGAAGTTCTGTTTTTTGCACTTCTTCAAATAAGCGAACGGGTTGAATACTCGTAATTAAGAAACTCATCACTGAGACAATCCCTGCCGTTAAGCTATCCAATTTGTAACTTTTGGCGAGTGAACTCCCAATTCCAAATGCAGCATACAAGGCTAATACCCCAACAGTAAAGCGATATGGAATATCCAATACAGGAAGGAAAGGCGTCAACTTCTCTGCAATTGCAGGAATTGGAAAATTCAAGAAAATAACAAAGAAACTTCCAACTAATGTCAATGGCAAGGTTGAGATAATCCCTTTACGAACAGCGAGCATATGACGCTGACCCCCGATTTTGCTTGCCCACGGCGAAACTTTCCTCTCTAAAAATGTAATCAAATGTTGCATAATATCCTCCTTCTTTTTTTATGAAAACGGTTACTTAACTTTATTGATTATAACATTATAATGTTTGTATACAAGTTATATTTTGTTAAAAAATTTATTAGAAAATCCCGTCGCTTTGTTTTTGGCGAGAAACGTTTATAATAGATAGAAATCAGAGATTAACGGAGGAGACTATGAGCGGTATTTTGTATCAAGAAATAGCAAAACAACTTCAGGAGGACCTTATCAAAGGTAAATATCCGCTTCATTCGCTTTTGCCATCTGAAAATGAACTCGTTGAAATGCTTTCAGTAAGCAAGATCACGGTCAGAAAAGCGGTGGAAAGATTGGTAAGTGAAGGCTATCTTTTAAAGCAACGAGGGATCGGGACAACCGTGATTAGCAATCGCCCCTTTAATATTTTAAACAATGCCATTCCCTTTACACGCATCCTTGAAAAGAGGGACGTACAAGTAGAAAGTAAAATCCTTGAGTCCGGAGAATACAGATCCAACTCCTTCTCACTCCCTTATACTTATGAAGTCAAACGAGTGTATCACATAGAGGGAACACCTGCCATCTATGCCATCCACCGTTTTTCACTGAATGAAAAAGTCGATCTTACCAGCGTGCTGACTGAAGACTTCTCTCTCTACCGCTTCCTTTATGGAAAAACGTCTGAAATTACACGAATCACCGACAAGTTTAAGCCCATCCATGTAAACGAAGAGCTAAGTCAAATCCTTCATTTTCAGACCGATCTGGCGCTTGAACGCAATCGTTTTTCCTACGGCG
>JAITHN010000120.1 GCA_031279745.1 Streptococcaceae bacterium | reverse complement strand
AGCATTGCCAACTGCTCATCAAGTACGTCTAGATAGATGGAATCAAGTGTCTTTTTTTCTATGGAGATTTTTTTTAAATATTTGTTTTTTTGCTTTAAAATTCTTTGATATTCTGAGAGCGTGTGTAGATATAGTGGATTCATCAAGGACAGCTCCATATCTACGAATCGTCTTCTGACTCCCGGAGAACCTTTAATGATTTCAAGATCTTCCGGCGAAAATAGTATTACTTTGAGAATCCCATAATAGTCGGAAAGTCTGTTTTGTCTCAGATGGTTGAATTTAACTCGTTTTCCATTTTTAGAAAAGAAAACTTCGAGAGTATTCTCCGAATTCTTACCTTGAACTATGCCAGATATCCTTGCCTCATCCTTGTTAAACAGGGTTAATTCCTTATCTTTCGCAGTACGAAATGACTTTGTTAATCCAAGGACGTAGATACTTTCCAAAAGATTGGTCTTTCCCTGTGCGTTCTCTCCTAAAAAAATATTGATGGCATCGGAAAATTGGAGGGAAAGCGCTGAGTAATTTCTGTAATCTTGTAAATCCAGTTGAGTGATTTTCATATTACCTACCTGGAAAACGAGGAACTTTCGGTGCAGACTTCTGAGAGTTGTTTTGAGTACTTTGTTTCCTTTTTTCAGACGAAGGTTTGCGTTTTCTTTGAACTTTTGTTTTTTTAGGTTTCTTTTGCGTTTTTTTATTCATCGCTTCAACCAGCTTTTGCAAACGTTCAAACTCCTCTCTTTCCTTCGTCCACTCCTCTACTTCTTCCTCATTTGCATTTCGGACAGCGTATTCTTGATCATTTGCCAAGCGGATGATAAAACCATCTCGGATCTTCCGTCCACGACGATTATCCTGTTCATTATTCACCCAAACAGGAGTTTCAAAAAGATAGTGTTTTGCTTGTCCACCAGTCGAAATTTCACCGACTTCTTTCAAAAACTGTCCCAGAGTAATAAATTCTTTAAATAAAATATATTCTTCCATAAAATCCTCAGCCATCATAATTTATTTGCTTCTTTTGAAACTTTCAATCTTTACCTCTTTAAGCATGAAAGATTGCCAAAAAATTGCTATACTTATTTATAACATATATACGTAGAATGGAGAAATTATGAAAATTGGAGTAATTTGTTCAATTAAATATGAAGCTGAATTGTTGTTAGAAGAATTAGAAAATGTCGTACAAGAAAATGTTGAAGGCCAAACATTTTATATAGGTCAATTAAAGAACAAACAAATCGTCTTTGGTTATCCATCAGAACGCGAAATCCGTACAGTTGAAAATATTACAGAAGTGATGGTAGAGCGCTACCAAATTTCTCATCTCATCGCATTAGGTTTTGCAGGAAGTGTGAATGACTTAACCGCACCGTTAAATATTGTCATCGCAAATTCTGTGTTTAGTGATGATGTTCCAACCCCTATTTTATCTGATGAAAAATTAGTGCAGATTTTCGATAAAGTCTATCCTTCGAATGTCGTTGGGAAAATTTTTACTTCTGCCTATTTTATCGATAATATCGAAGCAAAACAAAAAATCAGTGATAAGGGAGCCATTGCAGTAGACTTGGGAACAATCAGCGTTGCCATTATTGCAAAGAAATACAACCTACCTTTTGTAAGCGTTTCTGCCATCACCGATAATTCAAATGATACTGCCTTGAAAATATATAAACGTAATGAATTCTTAGCAGCTGAAAAAATTGTAGATGTACTAATTTCTGGTTTAAAGAGCAGATATTACTAATGGGAGGATGACTGAATGTTCAATACTAAAAAAAGAAAACTCATTCTTGCTACTCTCTTCATTCTTGCAGGAGCCGTGATAGTTCTACAATCTAGCGGTATATTCAGTTGGCTTCGTCCGCAAACTGGAGGCGAGGGAACAAGTCTGGTAACCCTTAAAGTCGTGGATGAAAAAGATAAAGTCCTTTGGACTGAGGATTATCATTTTACTAAAAATCAAACTGCGAAGATTAGATTGCCTGATATTCCTAATTATTCGATGAAACAAAATAAAAGCAAAACATTTAATGTTTGGGTTGGTGCTGATAATCGAATCATTCAAAAATATACGTATGTAAAAACTGTAAAAACAACAGTTCAACTGGTCGATTCAAAAAATAAAGTTTTAAAAACAGTGAACTTTAAAGCGGCTTCAAATTCAAGTTTGAAAAAGAATTTACCTGCTGTAAAAGGGTATATGAGACGTTCTGGCAAGACTGTTTCTGTTCCATTTTCAAATAAAGACACTACGTTTAAGGTGAAACTTGAGAAAGCATTTAAGACTACCGTAAACATCGTAGACAAAAATTCGAAGAAAAAACTTCGCACTCTTTCTTTCACAAATGTTGGCAACTCAGTCATGAGAGCTAATTTGCCTATGATCAAAAACTATATTGTGGAAAATGATGGACCACTTGTCCAAAACATCAATATAAAAAACAAAAATACGACGAAAATCATTTACTATGTAACTTTTGAATCTGCTGTTGCAAAAGAAGCGCTCCGATTGATTAACAACGAGCGAAATAAAATTGGAAGATCAACCTTAAAGATAAATTCAACTCTTTATAAAGGGGCAAATCTTCGTGCAGATGAAATTATATCGAAATTTTCACATAGCAGACCGAATGGAAATAAATTTTTCACCGCCACAACAGATAAGCAAATCAAAGGGGATCGCCAATATATTGGTGAAAATCTTGCAAAGATGCCTCTAAAACAAAAAGCAAAACAACAAGCTAGTGAAGTCTTTAAGGCGTGGAAAAATTCTCCAGCTCATAAATATGTTTACAGTCATAAACAAGTTACGAGCTGTAATTTTGGATTTGCTATAAAAGGGACAACACTTTATATTTGTAATTGGTTCTACTAAAATAGGTGGTTGATCTAATCATTCAATCTACAAATGTGTGAAATCAGCAGAAATTCGCTGACTTCACGCATTTTTTGTATCCCATCGTAACAGTTTCCGAGAAAGCAAAAATCACACCCGAAGGTGTGACTTAGATTAACGACGTAATCCTAATGAAGCAATCAATTCACGGTAACGGTTTACATCTTTTTTACGTAAGTATGCAAGTAAGTTACGGCGATGACCGATTTTCTTCATCAATCCACGGTAAGTGTGGTGATCTTTTTTGTGTACTTGAATATGGTCATTCAAATGGTTGATTTCAAAAGTCAAAACAGCGATTTGAACTTCTGGTGAACCAGTGTCACCTTCGTGACGTGCGTACTGAGAAATAATCTCGTTTTTCTTTTCTTTAGTAATAGCCATGCTAACACCTCTTTCATTTGATTATCCCCTTAACTGCGTAAAACGAACATGAACCGTTAGACGAAGGATAAGGTTAAGTGATTTATCACATTGATTATCTTACAACCTTTCTGAATCTTTCGCAAGTATTTTTTATTTGTGTTAAACTTTATTCAAGACTCAGGGGAGGAAACAATGAACATCATCAAAAATATTATAGAAGAAAATCATCATATCAATATGGACGATATTATTCGTGAAGGAAATCCTACTCTTCGTGGAAAAGCAGAGGAAGTTCCAACTCCTCTATCAGAAGAAATCGTCACTCTTGGAAATAAAATGATGGAATTTCTTGAAAATTCTCAAGATCCAATTATTAGTGAAGAAATGGGTTTACGTGGTGGAGTTGGACTGGCTGCTCCTCAACTTGATATTTCACTTAGGGTAATTGCTCTCTTCGTTCCAAGTGAAGATTTAGAAGACACGACACCAAAATTAAAAGAAGTCATGGTCAATCCAAAAATCATTGCACATTCTGTTCAAGAAGCCTGTTTAAAAGATGGTGAAGGATGTCTGTCGGTCGATCGTGAAGTGGAAGGTCTTGTTGTTCGCCATGCAAGAGTAACCGTTACCTATCTCAATCTCTCAGGCGAAATGAAAAAGGTGAAGCTAAAAGGTTATGAAGCTATTGTCGTTCAACATGAAATCGATCACTTGAATGGCGTAATGTTCTTTGATCACATTAACGATAATGATCCATTTAGAATCAATGAAGGTGTTCTCGTATTAGACTAAAAGCAGACTGTGAAGTCATGGTGTGACAAACAAGCCAATCTATAAATCGTATAAACAAAAACGGACGGATAGCCTGAATAGTGGTTATCCGTCCGTTTTGTTTATTTTTCTTTTGAATCGATAAAAATCGTTACAGGTCCTGAATTTGTAAGTGAAACATCCATCATCGCTCCAAATTCTCCAGTTTCAACCTTAAAACCCAATGTTTCTAGGCTGGAATTGAAATATTCATAAAGAGGAATTGCAGTGTCTGGCTTGGAGGCTTTCGCAAAACTTGGTCGCATTCCTTTTTTAGTGTCTGCAATCAACGTAAACTGTGAAACGCTAAGAATAGAACCGCCCACATCTTTTAGACTTAGATTCATCTTCTCATTCGCATCTTCAAAAATTCGAAGACCAGCAATTTTTCGAATGAGATAGTCTGCATCTTCTTTCGTATCCTCTTCATGAACACCCAATAGGACTAAAAATCCAAGATCAATTTCTCCTATCGTCGTTCCTTCAACTCGTACAGAAGCTTGATTAACTTTTTGAATGACCGCTCTCATTTTTCTCCTTCATTAACCATTCGTTCGTTTCACATTATAAACATCTGGAATCGATTTTATTTTATCAACTAGAACGGTTAGGTGGTTAACATCCTTAATTCCAACGGCAATATGAATCGTTGCCATTTTATCTCTCGTCGGCTTGGCATCTACCGATACGAGATTTTTCGTTGAATTGCTCACAACTTGTAAAATGTCGTTCAATAATCCGGATCGATTAAAACCGAATACATCAAGTTCCGCTACATAGTCTTTT
>JAITHN010000118.1 GCA_031279745.1 Streptococcaceae bacterium | reverse complement strand
TGAACTTGATGAAGACGAAGCAAGAGTTGCCAAACAACTTTTCTTATTGACCATCAAACCCGTTCTCTATGTAGCAAACGTTTCAGAGGACGAAGTCGCATCTCCTGACGACATCGAGTATGTCAAACAAATTCGATCCTTTGCAGCAACTGAAAATGCAGATGTAGTCGTTATTAGCGCACGTGTGGAAGAAGAAATCTCCGCACTTGATGATGACGAAGAGAAATTAGAATTCTTTGAAGCCATCGGTATTGAAGAAAGCGGAGTGGATAAATTGACGCATGCAGCATACCACTTGCTCGGTCTTGGCACTTATTTCACTGCTGGAGAAAAAGAAGTTCGTGCATGGACGTTTAAGCGAGGGATGAAAGCCCCTCAAACGGCTGGAATCATTCACTCTGACTTTGAAAAAGGATTTATCCGTGCGGTAACGATGAGTTATGACGACCTCGTTCAGTATGGAAGTGAGCGTGCAGTGAAAGAAGCCGGACGTTTGCGTGAAGAAGGAAAAGAATATATCGTTCAAGACGGCGATATTATGGAATTTAGATTTAATGTCTAAGGAAATTGTTGAAAGGAGATTGATGCATGCAAAACATTCTTATTGCGCCATTGAAAGGGATTCCGAGTGAGGTCGAGGTGAAAACCCATCTCGTTCAGCGAGAGGACGATGAGGAAAACGAATTTCATTTGATGGTCGAAATTTCTGGTGATACTACAGTTTTGGGGGATGAAGGTCAATATCTTACTTTGGAATTTAGTATGTATAATGCCAATAAACAGTTGATTGACACAACTTACGAAGTTCTGGCGTATTCCGATGATTATTACGGTGCGTTTGAAATCCATTTATCTCCACCTAAAAACGAAACCATACATGAAGTTAAATATTATATCAACGCAATATAAAAACGAAGCTATCCATGAGGTTAGATATTCTTTCAGCATAATCTAGAGCGCTCACGGCTAAAGGTGTAAGTGTTCGGTCAAGGACACCGTTCATAAAAAAAACAACTGGCACTGTTTGCAAGCTGTCTCAAAGTTAGACTAAAAATCTAACTCTGGGAAGGCTTGCAAACAGTGCCAGTTGTTTTAATTTATCCATTTAAATTGTAATCTTCAAGAAGAATTTGAAATGCATCATCCACTCCTGTTGCTGTTCCAAATGGTTTTCCATCTTTTTCTATGATGAATTTTTGTCCTTGTGAATAGATGACTCCAATCTCACGCTTACCAATCTTTAATTTTTGACCCTCCACATGTTGATTCCCTACCGGAACTTTTACTTCTTCTACGACAACTTCAATGTCTTTGTTTTTCTTATTCATAATTTCTGTCTCCTTACTTCGCATTTTCCATTAGAACGAGTCTTTGATAATCCATATTTGTAGCAAATAATTCTTCATGCGTTCCAGAATAAGCGATTTCACCTTGTTCTAAAAAGATGATCTTATCCGAAAGCGCAATTTCTTTGAGATGATGCGTCACCCAGATGACTGTTTTCTCTTGCAATTCACTCATGATTAATTGTAACAATTTTTTTTCTGTTATGGGGTCAATGGCACTTGTTATTTCGTCTAAAAGCACAATCGGCACATCTTGCAGGAGGACGCGCGCTAACGCTAGTCGATGTCTTTCTCCACCGGAAAGATTGAACGCCATCTCGTGCATGACTTCATCCAATCCATGTTCCATCTTCTCAACCCGTTCGCGTAATCCTACTTTATCTAGCACTTCCCATAATTCTCTATCACTTGAATCAAGTTTTGCCAAATGTAGATTATTTCTCACAGTCGTACGGAATAAATGCGGATTTTGCTCGATGACGCCGAAAATTTTTGACGGAGTTTCAATCTCTTGAACTTCTACATTTCCAACGGCAATCTTTCCTTTTTGCGAGGTGTAAAATCCTTGCAAGAGATTCAAGAGCGTGGACTTTCCTTCTCCGCTTCTTCCGATAACGGCAAGCGTCTGCCCTTTTGGAATGTGCAAACTGACATTTTTGATGACGGGAGTTTCCTCATAGGCAAATTCTACTTCATCAAAGTGAATGTCAAATGTTTCAGGCTGATAAAACGTAGTTTGACGACTTTCTCCTCCGCTTTCCAACGCATTCAATCGACCTATCGCACTCCCTCGTGTTTCAAGTTCGCTCAGAACATCATTAAGCGGAATAAAGACGTCAATCAACGGGAAGAGAGCGAGGGTGAATGCTGCAATCAATGGAGGATTCACACCTGCAAACGTCTCTCCAGACCAGAGAAGCATGGCATAGAGGACGAACCCGAAGAGACATTCCGTTACAAATAGTCGAAACCTATCTCCCTTACCCATCAGGTAAATCTTCTCCTGATTTTCTTGACTAGAGTGAAGAATCTTATCCAGAAGAACCTCGCCCTTTCCAGAAAATGTGATGTCATCAATCGCTAAAATTAGATCGGTCAAATCTTCATAATGTTTTTTCTCCGCCTCTTTCTGCTGCATCATCTTCCCTCTTTTCATAAGGAAGCTGATAAGAGGAATAAGAAAGAGAAGCACTCCAAAAAGAAGGAGGAGGAAGAGGGCGAAAGAAAGAGAAAAAATCCCCATCCCTATAATGATAACCGCATAGATGGCTAGCCCAATCAATGCAGGGAAGACGCTCCGCAAGTACAGATTTTGCAGATTTTCAACATCTTCGTTTAGAACGCCTAAGATAATCCCATAACTCTTTTTATCATAATTTGGAATCGGTTGGTTTTCCAAAACTTGAAAAAGTTTTTTTCGAAGCCCGCTCGTCATTTTCAAGACCCACTGATGGCTTTGAAGACGCTCCACATACCTTGCGACTGGGCGAAAAATCCCAAATGCACGCGTTAGGACAACGGGGACATACACCATAATGATGTTTTCCGGCCTCGCTGCAGATTTTAAAATTAAAAGTCCTGAAGTAAATAATAGCGCTGCTCCAAAGACAAACGTAAGTGTTCCTAAAAAAATGCAGAGAAGCAATGTTTTTTTATATTGAAGAATAAAGGGTATAACCCATGAGTCATTTTTCATCACGTCCACCTCTAAATTCAGTATACAAGCCCTTTAAAAAAGCGACAACAAAAAAAGGGCACAAACCTCAAGATGCTTAGTGCTGCTTCCTTCCGGACCTGACACCCTTCACATTTGAAATTTTGCCCTTGTTTAGTTTACCATACGGAAAAATAAAATTCTACAAAAAAATCTATGGTGTGATTGCCACACCATAGATTACTTATAATGCTTTTAACATTCCCTGTTTCATCTCAAGTAAGAGTTCAATAATGCGCTTTTTCTTCTCTTCTTTCAAATAGTAGACAGGAACAGAAATACTTACGGCACCATAATTATGAGTGGCACTCGAGATGGCGACACCCGTACAATAAATGCCAAGCTCATTTTCTTCACGATCAAAGGCAACACCCGTCTGCCTAACCATTTCGATTTCTTTAATAAATGCTTCCGGATCAACAATCGTGTGCTCCGTCATTCTTTTCAGCGGGCAGATTTCTAGATGTTTCCGAATCTCCTCATCTGTTCGCTCGGCGAGAATGGCTTTCCCCATAGCACTCGTATTCATTGAGACCTTATCTCCTACTCGACTTTTCAACGAAACAGGAGTTTTCGCCTCACGTTTCCCAATATAGATGATTTCATCTTCACGTTGTACGCCGATGTGAATCGTTTGTCCAATTTCATCATGAATTTTTTCTAAATAGGGCTCGATTTGCGTTTCAAAGCTATAATTTTCAATTGCTCGATTTCCATAGCCTATCATCTTCGTCCCAATGGAGTAACGAAGAGTTTGCTCATCCTTTTCAATCAGATTGAGCACGAGCATGGTATTCAAGATTTTGGAAATGGTAGATTTAGTGGATTGGGTGGCTTCTCCAATCTCACTCGCCGTCGGTTTTTCAGACGAGTCACGGAGAAAATCCAATATTTCCACGGCTTTAATCATTACGCTTCCATAAAGTTTTTGTCCTTCCACTGTTTCCTCCATTCGTTTTGCAGCAGTCTATCGTGCTTGGACATAGACTGTTGTCCCAAAGCATTGCTGCAGTCCGCGAATTCGCGTCTAAACCATTACGCCAATACTTTGTACAAGTTTTGATAGATGTCGTTCCAAGAACGCTTTCCATTATATTTTGCTACAATATCTTCCGTAATTTGTTCAAATGCTGGAAGATGAGCCAATTTCCCACTTGCTTCCATCTCTTTTTTGATTGCATGAAATGCTTGAGACACACGAAGTGCTTCCCATTGATTGAATGTTTGGCTTTCAATCGTTTGCCCTACAACAATCGCAAACGTATCTTCTTCTAATACACTCTGAATTTCATTTGAACGTTCAAGCAAGCCTACTTCTTCTAGAAGAGCTGGGTTTTCAAAACATAAACGTCCATCTGATTCAATTGCCTCTACAAATACAAAAGCATCTTCAATTAAGTTATAAACAACTACTTTTTTCATTTTTTCACCCCTATTTAAAAATCCATGACGCTCTCAAAAAAATTTGAGAACGCCATATAAAACACTACTTATTTTACTTCTGGCCACAACTCTTCGTATGGATGACCAGTTAAGGCTTCTGTTACTTCCTTCGCTTCAGCAGTTACATCTTCTTTTGATCCGCCTTCTTCTAACCGGTTGATTTCTTTTTTCAAGATAGCATGTGTATGCTGATTCAACCCGAAGAATAGAGAGATTAACCATGCGATAAAAATCAAGACAACTGGACCTACAAAGAAGATTAATGCAATCCCGAACTGTACATTATGTGGAACATTTGCGTGGTTCGTCATCGTTGTAGAGTTAAATCCAATTTCTTTCAAAGCAATCCCTGCAATCCATGCTGCGATCGCTCCAGTTGATTTGCGGAAAAATGTCATTACAGCTGCATAGATTCCTGCACGGTCCTCGCGTGTCATCAAACGGTCAACGTCTGGAATGAACGGAAATACGTTCCAGGGTGTAAATTCAAGAATCGCACGTGCACATTGATAGAACACGGAGATGATGATTAAGATGATAACTGGGTTTGAAAGTTTCAATGCCCATGTTGCAAAGTATCCAACCATCGCTAAGATAATTGTGATGTAGCTTAATGAGAATAAGAATTTTGGACCTTTTGAAATCATCAATTTAGCCGCAAGAAGTGTGGCGAAGATTCCGAAGAAACTCAATGCTTGTAATGTCCATGGGAAGTCATCTTTCACCCCAACCATACAACAAACGATGAAGGTTGGAAGTAAAGTAGAATAGAAGTCTTTCCCAGTAAATGATAGCAAGTAAACAGATAAATGTTTTCTAAACGCTTTGTTTTTGAATGTTGAGAAGTAGTCGTTCACTGTCTTTTTCGTGAACTCAGCAAGACCTAATTTAGGTTCTGATTCTAATTCTTTTACAAATTCGTCTGTTAAAGGTCTTTCCCAGGTTGTGCGGTAAGAAACAAAGATGGCAACAACGAATAGAATGGTCCAGATAATACCAGTAATCAGATATGCATTTGGATTTTGCATGTGTTTCAATGCCGCTAAAACGAAGAATACAATCGCAGTTCCAGTTGCTGAAATAAACATGCGGCTACCTGAAAGAATTGTTCTTAATTTGTAGTCGCTGGTCATTTCTGTTGGCAATGTTTCCCAAGGAATCAGAATCATTGCAATTACCAATTCAATGGCAATATAAATGACAAGGTAATAAACCCAACTGTCGCTTTTCACCCAGAAGAGTGGGAATAATACAGTGAAAAGAATTCCACCTAAAAGCATGAAGAAGTGACGGCGTCCGAATTTTTGACCAATTTTTGTTTTGTAAAAACCATCTGTAACTGAACCGAAGAACAATGAGAAGATTGCATCTACGATACGCCCTATCCCTGTGATTGCTCCGGCAAATGCTGGGTCAATCCCTTGTGACAATACGAAGGCGAAGATTACACCGGAAACGATGTTATTCCATCCACCACCCATTAAATCTGTTAAACCATATCCAATACCACGGGCAACCGTGATTTCCTTCTCTTGGTATACCCAATTCTTTTTCTCTGACATTTTTTAGATTACTTGAATGAGACTTGCCCACTCTTTCCTTTCTTAATTTTAAAAGTTAAATTGTTCGTTTGCGTTGTTATATGAAATATCTTCTATCATTTTCCCAACAAGTTCTAGGTCGTCAGGTATTTGCCCGCGTTCTACCCATGAACCAACTAAGTCACAAAGAATTCTTCTAAAGTATTCATGACGTGGAAAACTTAAGAGACTTCTAGAGTCAGTCAGCATTCCAACAAAGTTTCCAAGCAATGTTTGTTGAGCAGCAATAGTCAACTGCGCTTGCATTCCACGAATGGTGTCGTTAAACCACCAACCGCTTCCTAATTGGATTTTTTGTAGCATTCCACCTTGGAAAGATTGCATGGCAGTTGCTAACGGCAAGTA
>JAITHN010000080.1 GCA_031279745.1 Streptococcaceae bacterium | reverse complement strand
TCGAGCATTCTTGATGATTATGGTGGACTGAAGGGAACCGAGAAAAGAGTTTCTTGGGTTACCCAAAAATAGACGTCCGTCATCGTTGGTGTGTGAACTTTTCTGTTTATACCAGTCCAAATAAGAATCCTGACTACAATTTAGTTGAAACGTTCGATCAATTCCATTAAATAGATCAAAAATGATATAACCTGAGGATGTAAACTTCGCACTTTCCCCAAGATCAATAGCAAAATTTTTGATGTCAGCTGCTTCGAAATGGAGAGCTTCATAAGAAGATCGACCAGGAGAAGGGGTTCGGAAATTCATTTCGCCTAATATATCCCAGACTACACTATCGAAATTTGAATTTCCATCATACAAAGCAGCATCTTCATTTCGATTTACCGTGAGATTGAACACCGCATCACGTTCGACAAGGATTCTCGATTGATTGTAATTAGGAGAATTATGCTGTGGCTCAAGATAGAAGATTGCATCTCTATTCTGATCAATATCCGAGACAAAGTTTGTTGTTCCATCTTCTATTGTCCAATCAGGTGGACCTTGGATTAACGCATTATGCGCTGTCATAGTTATTTTGGGTGGATAGAGGATGTTATTCACCCCCGAAAAAGACAGTGTATTATTAAATCCGTTCGTTGAAAGATCTACAAATTTCCCATTTTTACCTGCGATAAAGTTGACTGTTGAAAAATGCAAATCGATATTGTTTTTTCCAGTAGAAAATAGAAATGCGAATTTGCTTTCCGTAGCATCTTCGATGTTGCCGTTGACATAGTTTAGAAGAGAGGGATCTGCTTGGCCAAAATCGTTTTTGTCCTTTGCCAACCCAATGTTCATATTTTTAAGAGTAAAATCCGTATTGCTATCGAATTCAAACTCTCTTAATCGTACGGTTGTTCCCGGAGTACTGGACCCCGGTTCTCCTTGAACACCTGTGGACCCCACTTTACCATAGGTGTATCGATGGAAATTTCCATCGATAATGAGCGTTGTCTTGTTGGAGGTTATTCCCGCTTTAATCACTGGATAGGAATTGCCATCCCCGTGATGGATGTCTTTCATGAAAATAAAGGTAACAGGATTGGAAACTCCTATAGGAAGGGTATTATTATTGAATTCAATGATTGCTTTATCTAAATCTATTGAATTGTTGATGATCACTCTCCCAAAGGGATCTAGAGTTGAAGCTTCTGCCTTAAAGGAGACGCAGAGGAGTAGGAAGAACAAACAAAAGAATCCATAAATTTTATTCATCAGATTCCCCCCCTTTCTTTGAGTTTATTATATAGAATTGCATGAGGATTTTGTTGAGAGACTAAACGGTGTCCATGACTGTCCACGTGAAGAGGGCAGTATAGGTACCGGGGATTAAGTTTGGTTTTAGCTTTGCTAATATCCCATGTGCCCGATCAAAAGTAATCGTACGATCAATTCCGTTTGAAGACAAGACTCCTTCTGAAAGGAAATGTTGAAGTTCAAATTGAACTGAGGAGAGAGGATATATTGCGTCATCGTTTTCTTTAAAAAGAAACTCAATACTCTGGGGTGATGAGGATTCCAATGCGAGCACCTTTGAAGAAGTAAAGGCTATACCCACTGCTCGGTCATCACGAAGAGTAATCTTCAGTAGGTCGGCAGCTGTCAGATTTCTTGGGGCTAGCCAGTAACCATCAACGGATGAAGTGTTTTCAAAAATCGTATCTAGATCATAATGCCATTGAAGAGCGTCCCCCCAGACAAAAGTGGAGGCGGTAGAATCTTTAAAGATAATCGTTTTCGCATTGTTGAAAGCATCCATTTTGTCGGCTGGAATCAATGTCGTTGAACTCCAAAAATTTCCAGGAATATTCGGTGTTGTATTCATCCCATTCGATTGCGCGAGCAAAAATGGATCATTTTCAGGACTCGTGCTCGTGATGGTTTCGCTCGAATAGGCATAGGCTGCATTATAGGGATCAACATTTAATTTCAGATAATTATAATTACTCGTAGCCGTACTGTATCTCCCGAAAAGGCAGTCTGCAACGGGGGCGTGAAAAGCAGCAATTCTAGGGTTATGAAAATTAATGAATTGCTTGCTTGGGGTTGATGTATTATAGGGGTTTCCTTCAAAGAGTCTACCGTCATCAGTTGCATGCTTAGACTTCTTTTTCCTCCAATCAATGACGGACCCATTGTCACATTCCATCTGAAATGCCCAAGTACCTCCGTTAAAGACATTCCATCGCATATATCCATCCGTTCGAAAACTAGCGTTTGGAAAGACGTGGATATAAAGACCATCCATGACCCCATATTGAAATTTGAGTGCCTCAGTCGTACTATTCCCAGGATTAGGAGTATCAAGAATGAATTCTCCGTGAACATTCCACTTGATTTTTCCCAATCCACCATCTGCTTCAAAGAGATTGATGTTCCGCTTTCTGTCAATGCTTGCATGGAATGTAGCCCCTTCTGCGACATTGATTGTAGCACTCAATTCGCCATTTGAACTATGTGCTGCGTGAAGATAAAAGACGGAGTCCACATTTGCATTGTTAATATTGGAAACGAAATTCGTTGTGCCGCTTTCAATATTCCAGTCTGGCGGACCTTGAATAAGAGAGTTGTGTGTGGTAATCGTTGTGTTTGAAGGGTAGACAATATTGTTGACGCCGTTGAAAAACAATCTGTTTTCTGATCCACCACCTGCAAGGTACATGAATTTCCCCTGATGGCCTGCGATATAGTTGACGTTTTCAAAACGAAGATTGAGATAACTACGAGCTGTTGAGTAAAGGAAGCCATTGGTTGTTTCTGTTGCGTCTCTGACCGAATTATTCACGTATTCGAGGCTATCTGCATCTGTTTCTCCAATGTTCGATGGGAGAATAGCCATCCCGATATTTATGTTTTTAAGCGTAAAATCAATATAGTTTCCGCCAAATTCAAACTCTCTTGCTCTCACGCCACTCCCAGTAGAAGAACCTGGTTCGCCCACCACTCCGGTTGAACCAGCGCGACCAAAAGTAAACCGATGGTTGTTCCCGTCAATAATGAGTTTTTTTGGGTTTCCAGCAGTTCCTGCGTTAAATGCAGGAAACTTTTGTGCATCTGAAAATCCGTCGTGAATATCATTTAAGAAAATGAACGTAACAGGCAATGTAGTCCCTGTTGGAAGAGTGTTGTCATTGAACGCGGTGATTGCTGTTTTTATGTCAGTAGCATTCGCCACTTCAACTCTTCCCTCTGAATCAAGAGTAAGGGCAGATACATGGATTGAAGAAATACAAAATAAAGCCATTAGAATGAAATAAATTTTATTCTTCATATGCATCCTCCTCTCATAAGGATTATAACAAATTCTATTGTTATTTTTATAAATGAGTGGAGGTCTTCCATAGAGCAATTCAGATTTTTGAAAAACAATGCAAAAACTCGGAAAAGTTCCGAGTTTTTGCATTTATTAGCGGAAGCATTAAAAATG
>JAITHN010000068.1 GCA_031279745.1 Streptococcaceae bacterium | reverse complement strand
AATGATGATTTCAATTGAATCGCGCTTAGGCACAACTTGAAAACTAATGACCTCACTATTTTCGAACTCATCTTTTATTCCAGCTTCATCAATGATGCTAAAGAAAAATTCTTCCACTTTCGATTGGTCACTCATCATTTCGACAAAATTGACTTCTCTTTCTTCAAGGTCTTCTGGAAAAACGAACACTTTGACAGTATTTTCATTCACTCTTTCTAACTCCATCAACCTCACTCCAATCACTTTTTTACTATTATAACACTCTTTTTTTAAAACTCAATTTACGTGTTCTGATTTGCACCTACTCGTGATGAAACGAGTTTTGGCTTATAAAGAAAAAAAACGAGACCCACTCGTTTTTTTCTTATCTGAATTCAACATTATAATCCAGCTCGCATGATCGCATCCTTCATTTCCAAACGCCGAACTTTTCTTGGAATAAAACGTCGGATGTCATCCTCATTGAAACCGATTAATAAGCGCTTTTCGTCAATTAATATAGGACGCCGAAGCAATTTCGGATGCTCTTGGATAAGCTTCAACAATTGCCCCACTGACAAATCATCAATGGTTGCTTCATACCTTTTATAAATGACCGACCTACTCGAAAATATTTCAATCGTTCCTCTTTCAGTAAGCATCAAAATTTGCTTTAACTCTTCAATCGAAATTTTTTCACGATGGAGATCTTTTTCTATATAACTGATTGCATGCTGATCCAGCCATTGCCTTGCCTTCCTACAACTTGTGCAGCTCGGCGAAGTGTAAATCGTTAACATAATCCACCCCTTTCTGGACTTAAGTTAATCTAATCCTCTAAGACAACGACCATTCCAACAGATGAGATATATTGCGCATCCCCGTAAGGCGCTACAAATGTCACATAATTTGTCCCTGGTTTGTCCGTATCTACTGGAGTCGTCGCTACTACATTTTCAGAAACATCTTTTCCTTTGTCATCCACGGCAGATACGATGGCTTGCATTTTGTCAAACTTCTCTCCTTGGTGAATGTAGACGGGTTGCAAGACGAGTCTTGCTTTTTTCTCAGTAACCCCCTGATCCTTCGATACTCTACCCGTTAAAGGAAGCAATTCTGACGGCTCATTAATTTTATGCACAGTAAAGCCCAACGCAAATGAAAGCGCAATCGTCACCCCGACTGTAAGAAACATCTTCTTCCTTTCTGATTTCCTCATTTTTTCACATCCTTCATAATTTAATCTTAACTTAATGTTAATATAACATTAAACTCTATTTCATTGCAATAGCATTTAATTCAAAAAAACTAAGAAAATTTTAACTATATAGGAATACTGAAACGTTTTCCGTTTAATCCGCCGTTCATTTTTGTTTTGATTCCAAGCATTTGCCTATTCTGGATAATTTTCAACTTCATGAAATATTCACGTTTATGCTGAAGGAAGTAGGTGGGAGGCAGGTCGTGTATATCCTTTTAGTCACTTGCTAAAGCTTATAGCCTTAACTTTGTGTTGAGGTTGTAACCTATGTCGCACTTGCAGCATGGTTGCCAGGTCTCCTTGAATCGCTTGCTTAAAGTAAGGTTATCTATCAAAAAAAAGCGTCGAACCTATGGCTCGACACTGCTTTTTAAGACTGATTCAGCGCTTCATTTAGTCCAACATAAACTCGAGGAATTCTAGGAGAAATCGTACAAGCAACCTCATAATGGATGGTTTCCAAATAATCTGCTATTTCTTGAATGGAAATCACCTCTCCTTTATCCTCGCCGATAAGCGTCACTTTTTCTCCTTCTGAATAGTGGTGGGGAAGTCGAATCATCAATTGGTCCATACAAATCCGCCCGACAATTTCACAGCGGTGCCCGTCTACTAGAACATGACTACCTTGAAGATGGCGCAACCATCCATCGGCATAGCCAATTGGAACTGTACCAATCCATTCTTGTTTCCCTGCCGTATACGTTGAACCGTAACCAATGGAAGATCCCGCTTCAATTAATTTTGAGTGGATGAGCTGGCTCTTAAGGGAGAGAGCCGCCCACTGCCTCATTCCCACGGAAAGATCTCCCCCACTCGGATTGAGGCCATAAAGCCCGATTCCAAAACGCACCATATTTCCTTGGTGTTCGCCATGCCAATAACTTGAAGCCGTATTGCTCACATGAATGTATTTCGGCTTTCTAGGTATGAAAGCGAGCACCTCTTTAAATCGTTCGCTTTGCATCTTGTAATAGTCGTCTGTCGGTGAATCTGCAGATGCAAAATGTGTAAACAAACCTTCCCACTCGAAATGCGGATGAGCTTCGATCTCCGAAATGCATTGTAGTGCCTCGGCAGTTTTGCGAAACCCAATGCGTCCCATTCCTGTATCTATTTTTACATGGACAGAAACCTTTCCAGTAAATGATTCAGCTTTCGCTTTCTTCCACCACTCAAAACTTGCTAAGGTGATCGAAAGACGGTGACGAGCAGCAACTTCGATAAAGCGTTGAGAAATCGGAGCCAAAACAAGAATAGGTTCTTGAATTCCGCTTTCTCTCAACTCAATTCCCTCATCAAGCGTCGCTACACAAAATCCATTCGCTCCATTCTTCGAACAAACGCGAGCAATTTCACGTGCCCCATGACCATAGGCATCTGCCTTCACCACTACGAAAACTTGAGTTGCGTCACCTGTATGCCGGATTTCAACCAGCAAATTTTTCTTAATCGCCTGACAGTCTATTTCAACTTTTGTTTCTCTATATTTACTCTCAACCATTTTCATCCTCTTCCAAGATAACCGCTGCTGCTGCAAAATCCCCTGCATGAGTAATGGAAATATCACTTTTCCAATGAAAAGGCGATTTCGTGACTTGCGGATTTCCTTTTTCATCACCCAAGATTTCAATGTCCTGAAATGTTAATTTGCCAATACCCGTTCCGACTGCTTTGCTATATGCTTCTTTCGCACTAAATCTTCCAGTTAAAAATTCGGCTTGCCTCCTGGCACCCATTTCTCTAAACAAAAGCATTTCATTTGGAGTTAAAATCCTTTCCGCAAAACGTGGCTTTCTATTTAGAATCCCTTGAACCCTGGAAATACTTTCTAAATCGATTCCAATCCTCATTTCACACCTCCTCACTTATAGTATACAGTAATTTACACACTGCTTATTCGGAAACAATTCCCCACCTGCTGACAAGGAATTTGAACATATGGTGCAACACCCGTGTGGAATTTGTAAGCATGCAGCTTTTGTTGCATGAGT
>JAITHN010000060.1 GCA_031279745.1 Streptococcaceae bacterium | reverse complement strand
ACGTTTTCAATTTTCGTTACAATATCCATACCTTTGATGACTTGTCCAAAAACTGTGTATCCTCCGTCTAAATCAGGGTTTCCGCCTTCTTTATATTTTTCAATAATTTTCTTCGGAGTATACTGAATCGCTAAACCTGAGGACTGATCATCAGAGTTTGTATTAATAAAAAACTGCGACCCATTCGTATCTCCTCCAGCATTTGCCATAGAGAGGGAACCTTTAATATTGTATAGATTAGGCGAAATTTCTAATTTGAATCCACTCCCACTGTCGATTTTTTCATCCACACCACGCCAGATGGACTGTCCACCCGTTCCGTCACCCGCCGGGTCTCCACCTTGAATCATGAAATCTTTAATGATTCGGTGAAATTTTGTGCCATTATAATATCCCTGTTTCGCGTGTGTGATAAAGTTTTCAACGGCAAGTGGCGCATACTTAGGAAATAATTTTATCTGAATATTCCCTTTTGTGGTGATCACTTCCACCAAATCTTCATCTTTTAAAACCCCGTTCTCCAATTGGGGAAGAGGCAGTTTATTCAATTCTTCCACGGTTAATGATTTCGACGTAGACGAAGAGCCAGAGCTAGCTGCCTTGCCATCATCCGTTTTTTTCTCTCCACATGCTGAAAGGCTGAACAATACAGCAGTGGCAAATAGTGCTAAACCAATTTTTCTCATCTTATTCTCCTTTTTCTTCATTATACCCAAAATACTTATCGTTTTCATTCTGTTTCTCAAAAAAGACTTTCAACTTCTCGATAAAACTTTTTGCAATAGGCGTCAAATCCCGATTTTTTGAATAGAATACGCTAATTCTATGGATGGGAGAATTTTTTAAAGGAATCATCTTCACCTTTGAAAAACTCCTTCGATCAATAAAGCCACTTCCCGTTCCATAGGCTAGGGTCTGCTCGATAATTCCCGTCAGGGTAGCCCTGTCCGTCGTATGAATCACCGTTTCGTCCTCTACTGGGTCAATCAAGTCTTCTTGAAAGTAAGAATAGTTATTCGCTTCTTGTGTAAACCGAATTTGAGGATAGGCACGAAGGGACTCAACTGACAATTCGTTAGCGTTTGCTAACGGATGATGCTTGCCCAAAATAATATGTGTCTTAAAATTCGCAATGGTTTCAAATGTAAGTCCATTTTCTTCTAAGAGACGAGTCACAGACACATTGTTCAAATCATCGAGAAAGATAATGCCCACTTCACTTCTATATTCTGCTACGTCTTCAATGATTTTCTGTGTGGTCGATTCAAATACCCTGAAATTCTTCACTTCAATTGACTCATTAATCAATTGAGAAACGACGACATTGAGAAAATCATAGTGCTGCGAGGAAATGGAAAACTGCGCCATCTTCTTTTCAGAATTCGAATACTTGGACTCCATCTTTTCCAGTTGCGAAAGAATCTTCTCCGCAGAATGCAGAAAATCCATTCCCTCTTTCGTGATATTCGCCCCCTTATTCGTTCGAATAAACAAGTCCATCCCAAGTTCTTCTTCCAATTCTTTTATCGCATAGCTTAGTGCAGGTTGACTCATAAAGAGTTTTTTAGAAGCTTCACGAAAACTTCCGTTATTCGCAACCGCAACAACTGCCTTCATCTGTTGTATATTCATAAATCCCCCATCTTTGAAAAGAACTCCTGCACCAATTGATTGATTCCCTCCTATCTTATCATACTTATTCGGTTGTCTCGCTTGCCTTGAACGCCCAACACTACTTTGAATCAAACAAAATGGAGGCGCCAAAATCGCCTCCATTTTGTTTGCCGTATAATCAATCGGTCGATTCTCTTCTTGGGCATGCGTCGGTTCAAAGTCTTGCAACTGCATGTAAATTATTATTTTTTTGAATCGTCTTCATCCATTGAAAGTACGGATAAGAACGCCTCTTGCGGAACTTCTACACTTCCGACCATCTTCATCCGTTTTTTCCCTGCTTTTTGTTTTTCAAGGAGTTTGCGTTTTCTTGAAATATCTCCACCATAACATTTTGCCAAAACGTTTTTCCGTAGGGCTTTAATATCACTTCTTGCAACAATTTTACTTCCAATCGCTGCTTGAATCGGAACTTCAAATTGCTGTCTTGGAATCAATTTTTTCAATTTGTCCACGATAATTTTCCCACGTTCATAGGCAAAGTCCTTATGCACGATGAAGCTTAGCGCATCGACTTTTTCAGCATTTAAAAGAATATCCATTTTCACCAATTGACTCGGACGATACCCACTCAATTCATAGTCAAAACTTGCATATCCTTTGGTGCTTGATTTTAATTTGTCAAAGAAATCAAACACAATTTCTGAAAGAGGAAGATTATACACGACGTTCACGCGGTAGTCATCCAAGTAGTCCATGGTCACGAACTCCCCACGCTTACGTTGAGCCAACTCCATCACCGCACCCACATAATCGTTCGGAACCATGATTTCTGCTTTTACAAAAGGTTCTTCGACAGATTCTAGTTTCACCGCTTCAGGAAATTCAGAAGGATTGCTTACCACGACTTTATCCCCATTTGTATGATTCACATGATAGATTACACTGGGTGCCGTCATGATTAGATCAAGGTTAAACTCCCTCTCCAAGCGTTCTTGAACCACATCCATATGAAGTAAACCTAAAAATCCACAGCGGAAGCCAAAACCTAAAGCTTGAGAAGTTTCCGGTTCAAATTGAAGTGCAGCATCATTTAATTGCAATTTTTCAAGCGCTTCTCGTAAATCATTGTAGCGTGCCGTGTCAATTGGATAAAGACCACAGAAAACCATTGGGTTCATCTTGCGATACCCGACCAATGCATCTTTCGCAGGATTATCACGCAACGTAATCGTATCCCCGACACGTGTGTCGGCTACTGTCTTAATGCTCGCTGCTAAATATCCAACGTCTCCCACCATTAACTCACTTCTGCCGATAGGTTTTGGAGAAAAAACGCCGACTTCAGTCACTTCAAACGTTTTCCCGTTGCTCATCAACTGGATGGTGTCCCCTGGCCTTACCACCCCGTCCATCACACGGATGTTTAGGATAACACCGCGATAGCTGTCATAGACGGAGTCAAAAATCAATGCCTTCAGAGGGGCATCCAAATCTCCGCTTGGCGCAGGTACATTTGTGACAATTTGCTCCAAAATTTCCTGAATTCCAATCCCAGCTTTTGCACTCGCTAAAACAGCTTCACTTGCATCGATTCCGATGACATCCTCAATTTCACCTCGGACGCGCTCAGGATCTGCTGCTGGTAAATCGATTTTATTGATGACGGGCAAAATTTCTAAATCATTATCCAGAGCAAGGTATACATTCGCAAGCGTTTGCGCTTCAATCCCTTGAGCCGCATCCACGACCAAGATTGCCCCTTCACAGGCTGCTAAACTTCTTGAAACTTCATACGTAAAATCGACGTGCCCAGGGGTGTCAATCAAATGAAAAATATAGGTTTCTCCGTCAGTCGCGGTATAGTTCAATTCAATTGCATTTAATTTGATTGTAATCCCACGTTCCCGTTCCAAATCCATAGAATCGAGTAGTTGATCTTGCATTTCTCTCTTAGAAACCGTATTTGTTTCTTCTAAAATGCGATCCGCTAGCGTCGATTTCCCATGGTCAATATGGGCAATAATAGAAAAATTACGGATTTTTTCTTGCCTTTTTATCATTTCTTCTCTATTCATAATTGCCTCCAAGTTAAACTTCAATCTATTTTATCACAATTCTCGCTCGTCGGGGTGTATTCTTGGAAGGCATGCGTCTATTCACTACCATTCTAAAAAACTGCTGCATTTCATTGCTAAATGCAGCAGTTTTTCTACTCTTATAAGATGTGCTGGCTCAATGAGCAGCTAGTCAACCTTTTGTTCTTTCAATAAATCTTTCCCTTTTGAAGTTATTGCTTCCATATACGAGTAATTCATCCCTTGTTTTTCGCTCACAAGCATTCCTCGCAAATTTTCTGGAATATACTCTACACAAAGTTGATCTCTTTCCCTTAATGCTTCAATCGCTTTGTTCGTCTCTTCAACGGTCAACCCTAATGTTTTGGCAATCTCTTCTGTCGCAAAAACCAATTGATTTTTGTCGAATGTGTACTGTATTTCTTTTAGAATACGAGCATTCTTCATTTTATCCATTTTTCACACT
>JAITHN010000185.1 GCA_031279745.1 Streptococcaceae bacterium | reverse complement strand
TTCTTCAAACGTTGTTCCCCCTTCAAAATATGGCCAGAATTCCTTATAACCTATCGCTGATTTCACTTGCAAATCCTCAGGTTGTTCAAAGAGCATTTTCGCCTCTTCCATCAATCCTTCTTCCACCATCTGATCCACTCTAGAATTGATTCTTTCATAAAGTATTTCTCGGTCAGTATTCAGCCCAATCAAGAAGGTATCATAGACATAAAACTTTGCACGCCTCCCCTCAGCGTGCAAGCTTTCCCCAGTTAAGTCAAACACTTCTAATGCACGAATAACACGTCTCGTATTTTGATAGGGAATCTTACTTGCTGCAATGGGGTCTTTCTGCTCTAAGACGTTCCAAAGCGCCAATGCCCCTGACTCCTCAGCGAAACGTTGATAGCGTTCTCTTCTATCAGCATCTGACTTAGAGCCTCCAAACGAATAATCTTCTAGCAAGCTCTGAACATAAAGCCCCGTTCCCCCAACAAGTATGGGAAGCTTCCCTCTCTTCGTGATGTCCTCTATTTTTTCTCGTGCATTCTTCACAAATTCATCGACTGAATAACTTTCCTGGATGCTTTTCACATCAATAAGATGATGCGGCGCACTCGCTAGCTCTTCAGCCGTTGGCTTTGCCGTGCCAATAGAAAGTTCTCGAAAGACTTGTTGCGAATCCGCATTAATAATTTCTCCGTCAAATTCTTTTGCTAAACGTATGCTTAAAGCGGTTTTTCCGACTGCAGTCGGGCCAACCACGGCAATTACTTTTTTTTCAATTGAACCGCCTCCCTTCCCGACTTCTAATCTGCATGGCGAGTTCTGGGAAGTCTGTAAAAATCCCCTCCACCCCGAGTTCTAGCATTAGACGGATTTCTTCAGCTTCATTTACCGTCCATATTCTCATTTTTTTCTGAAATTGCTTCACTGATTGTGTGTCTTGAGTTTTTGCCCACGTTAGCTTTGGATGAAAAGCCGTCACCCAATTTTCTTCCAAACTGCGCTTTAGTTTTTTCTCTTCTTCATAAAAAACATACGCAATTTCAGCCTCCGCATCTAACTCTCGCACCCGCTCCAAAGACGGAAAATGAAAGCTCGAATACAAATAAGAAAACGAAAGTTCCTTTGATTGCATCAACTGCACAACTTTTTCTTCAATCCTTGGATACTGGATTTCATCTGTTTTGATTTCTATATTCAACTTCCCTTGAAAGTTCATTTCTTCAAGAAGATCGAGTACTTCCTCCAAAGTTGGAATTCTCTCTCCAGCAAATGAGGAGTCAAACCAAGAACCCGCATCGAATCTTTTCAGCTCTCTCAAAGAATACTCTTGGATATAGCCCGTTCCATCTGTCGTACGGTCAATTCGCTCATCATGCATCACAACAAGTTGTTGATCTTTTGAGAGATGAACATCTAGCTCAATCCCATCTGCTCCTATTTCAACTGCTTTTTGAAATGCAAGACATGTATTTTCCGGATATTTTCCCCGATATCCTCGGTGTGCAAATATTTTCATCAACTGCCTCCGCATTCATTTTATCACACCTTTAAATAAACACTTTATGATAAAATGAGAGAACGGGGTAAGCGGATGATGAAAAATATAAAAGCAGTGTGTTTCTTTGATCTAGATGGCACACTCTTAAATGAAAAGAGCGTGCTGGGAGTTGATACGATTCAAGCGCTCTCCCAATTAAAAGCAAATGGCGTCTTGCCGGTGATTGCAACTGGAAGAAGTATGAAAGAGGTCAAGCATCTTGTTGAAGCTGGAAAAATTGATGCCTTTCTTACTTTAAATGGTCAATATATTGAAGTGAGTGGCGAGAAGGTTTATGAATCGGTTTTTTCTCCTGAGGAAGTTGAAGCTTTTATTCAATTTGTTCAAGAAAATCGATATGGCGTGGCGCTCTACAATGCGTTTGAGTTCTGGGGTTATGCCTTAACGGATGAAATGGTACATGCATATGCAGTCATCCATGCTCCAACGCCACCAATCAGTCAGACCAAGCATCTTGAAAAGAACATCCATATGCTTCTTGCACTAACCGAAACGCCTGATCGTGATGTGGAATTTTATCAAGCTTTTCCAAGTTTTAACTATTTCCGAAACTCTCCTTCCTCCATTGATATTACAAAGGATGGGAATGATAAAGGTGTAGGCGTGAAGCGATTGCTTGAGAAACTTAACCTTGTCGATGTACCGACCTATGCTTTTGGTGATGGGCGAAATGATTTGGCTTTGCTTAAAGCCGTGAATCACCCTATTGCAATGGAAAACGCCATTCCGGAATTGAAAGACGTGGCAGAGTTTGTTACAAAATCAAATGCGGATGGCGGTATCGTTTTTGCCCTTCAACACTTCGGTTTGATTTGATGTTTTGGATATACACCAAGACACACGGAGATCCTAGACCTCCGTGTGTCTTTTCGTATACAACTCTTATATGAAAGCCCACCATAAACACTTTCTATTAGGCGGTGGCTACTAACCGCTCTAGCTTGTACTACAAGCCGTGACTGCGTCAGAGTGCCGATTGAGTGCTGACAGAGTCCAGACAGAGTACGATAGAACGGCGACAGAGTGCCGATACCATGCGTTAGCGTAGAATAATCCCTAACAGAAAGAAAAGAACTTGCGTAAAGCTCAAGAGCGCTAGGATTTTCACAGAGGCTAGAAATGTCGTCTGTTTCTTTTGCTCCAAGACATATGGCTTCATCAAGAGATAGACAAACGGAATGGTGAAGAGGTTGCCTACCATTAAGATTGGAGTAATCCCGACCAATGCCGCATGAAGAAGAAAAACATAGGCGCTAATGACCGCCACCACCCAAAGGGTCACTGCATGTTTCTTGCCAATATAATGAACGAGGGTATAGCGATGATTCCGTCTGTCTTCTTCTAAATCCGAAGTATTATTTGCAAGCATGAGATTCGCAATCAGCAACACACTTGGCAAACTCACCTCAAAAATTCTCTGAATCGTGGTGAAATCCCATGAAAATTGCTCTGACACATTGATGAATACACTTAAAAGAACGATGAGAAAACCCATTGTAACACCGCTTAGAACCTCACCAAATGGGAGGCGACTTAGAGGATGCGGCCCGCCTGAGTAGAATATGCCTACCGCATAACAGCCGAGTCCTATCCAAAATACTGGCCACCCTGTCATCCATGCGACCACGAGCCCAAGGGCAAATGAGGTGAAGAAGAGAAACCCGAGTAGTCGAACCATCGTTTTTTCAGGTATCTTCTCCCGACCGATGATATTGGTATTCACTTTATAATCTTCAACATCGTGAGCATGATGAAAATCATTGTAATTGTCCCATGCATCTACAAAACAATTAAAGAGAAGCATGGCGATAAAATAAATGCTTAGTGCAATAAGATTCAATTTTCCGTAAGTATAAAATGCATATAAACTTCCCAATAGGAAAGGAAATACACTTGCTGTTTTGGCTTTTGCTTCGATTAATTCTAAAAATACAGCTAGTTTCACAGTTCTTCTCCCATAGATAAAATCATTCTTAATTCGGATTCCGTCAAGGTATAGTTTGTTCCCTCTCCTTCAATCACCTCGTCAAAGAGCGCCCGTTTTCCTTCTTGCAATTGCAAAATCCGCTCCTCGATTGTCCCTTTCGAAACCATGCGCCAAACTTCTACATTCTTTTTCTGCCCAATTCTATGTGCACGTCCTGCGGCTTGCTCTTCAACTGCAGGATTCCACCATAAATCATATAAAATGACCGTATCTGCACCGGTTAAGTTTAATCCAGTCCCCCCGGCTTTTAAGGAAATCAAGAATAAATCTTTTTCTCCGTTGTTAAAGGCATTTACCATTTCAAGACGATCTTTTACTTTGGTTTGACCACTTAAATAAAAATGACTCAGTCCAACTTCCTCAAGTGCCGTGGACAATATCTCCAACATGCTTGTAAACTGACTGAAAAGGAGGATGCGGCGACCATTTTCTTTGGCGACTTGAACGAGTTCCAACAGCTGCTCTTTTTTCCCACTTCCGCCATTATACCCTTCAACAAAGAGTGACGGATCATCACAAACCTGCCGAAGCCTGGTCAACCCTGCTAAGATGGTCAATTTATTCCGCTTCAATTCGCCATCATCCATTAAGGAGAGGTCGTTATTCATCTCTTTCAACAGTTTTAAATAAATCTTCTTCTGCTCGGTCGTGAGGGTTGAATAGAGGACCTCTTCTGTTTTTTCAGGTAAATCTTTTAACACCTCGCTTTTTTTCCTTCGAAGAATAAAAGGGGATGAGAGTCTGTGCAATTGGTCGTTTGCCATCGTTTTCAAGGTACTTCGATTGGGGAAGAGCCCGGGAAGCACGATGGAAAATAAACTCCACAATTCTTCCACTCTATTTTCAACTGGTGTTCCAGTAAGAGCAAACGTCTGCTGTGGTTTTAATTTTCGAAGTGCAGAAGAGGTTTTGCTTTTGTCATTTTTTACCATTTGTGCCTCATCCAGGACCAAATACCCCAGTTGAAGTGCAGTATAAAAATTGACGTCATTTCGAAACGATTGGTAACTAGTTATCAGTAAGTCAACCTCTCTATTCTGAATTTGTTCGGTTCTCTCATGTTTTGTTCCGGTTACCACCTGAACTCGAAGATTCGGAGTGAATCGCTTACATTCACTTTCCCAGTTGTAAAGAAGACTGGCTGGAGCGACGAGCAGCGCAACCCCTTTCCAATTTTTCATGCGTTCAAGTTGAAGGTAGGCTAAGAACTGCAACGTTTTCCCTAGCCCCATTTCATCAGCAAGAATGCCACCCAATCCATGTTTAGAATGCAAATCCAGCCATTTCACACCGTCAAGTTGATAGCTCCTTAAGCTCGCATTCAACTCCTCAGGCACTTGATAGCTACTGCGATCAACATCGTTTAAATCCGAAACAAGCGATTTGAAATCCTCTGAAAAATCCACATCTGCAATCGGTTCTAATGCTTGGGAAATGGCTAATCCTTGAACTTTTTGCAGATGAAAATGCCCGTTAACTGGCTTCATCTTTTGGCGGATTAGCTTTAAGGTCGTACTCGTTTCCATGAAATTTTCGGTCTCAAGGTTCATTACCGCACCATTTTTCATCGGATAGTAGGTTCGCCCTTGAATTAAGGAAAGAATAAGGTCGTCCACTTCGCTTTCATCAATCCCTTCAAAGTCAAACTGAACATCCAACCATCCTTCAACTTCCTTTACAGAAACAGTGGG
This sequence comes from Streptococcaceae bacterium, assembly GCA_031279745.1. Lineage (GTDB taxonomy): Bacteria > Bacillota > Bacilli > Lactobacillales > Streptococcaceae > Pilibacter. Next base: position 368 of record JAITHN010000185.1, on the reverse strand, counting down.
CTTCATTTTCTGATCGTCAATAAATAATTGAGAGAGTTTTTTTCCTAGCATGACTTTTGCTTTTTCTCGGAAAAAAGGGAGGTCATATCGGAAAAACTGAATAATTCCAGCATCTGTCAAGGTTGAGCGAGAAAAACCCTCTTCCGTTTTTTTAAACCCTTTTGCAACAAGAGCTGCTTCTATCTCGCTTTCTTGTTCAATATCGCGGGAGAGAAACTCATCTTCTGGAAGAACGGTTTCCTCCGGATTGCTAGAAAAGATGTATTCTCCGTAGTGAAACTGTACGGTTACATCAATGCGCCCTTCTTTTTTTCGAAAGACGAGAACAGCCTGCATCTTTTCATTGACAAATACACCTTTCAACCCTT
>JAITHN010000129.1 GCA_031279745.1 Streptococcaceae bacterium | reverse complement strand
TAAAATAATCTTCCACAATCATTTGGACAACTGTTAAAAGAATCGCTAAGAGTACACTGCCCCAAAAGCTTGAAAATGCGAAGTTTTGAGAACCAACGATTAAGCTTGTTAATTGAAGCATGACGCCATTGATAATAAACGTAAATAGCCCGAAGGTTAATAAGATGAACGGCAAACTAATAATATTCAGTAGCGGTTTGATCAACAGGTTTAAGATGGCTAAAACAAAACTTGCTAAAAGTGCCATCGCGATACCTGAAAGATGAAACAGGCTTGGAAAGAACTGAGAAAAACCTAAAAATACAATTGCCGTTGTGATTAATTTCGCAAAGAATCCCATGTTTCTCCTCCTTTTCCTCAAGTTTACCTTAAATGTGTAAAATTTGTCTCCTACCGTAGACTGATTTATGTGTTCTAGAATCATAACTCCAGAGATTTATTTGTTTTAGAGTCATGAGTTCCGAGATTTAACTGTTTTAGAATCATAAGTTCCTAAATTTATTTGTTTTAGAATCATGAGTTCCGAGATTTAACCATCTTAGATTTTTATATCCCCCCAAATCATGCGTTATATGTGCATGTGTTTCCATGATTCATCCGTCCATGATTCTGAGATCTAGATTCTTGCGTCCAGATTCTTTCGTCTAGATTCTTTCGTCATGATTCATGCGTCATGATTCATGCGTCTAGATTCTTGCGTCATGATTCTTGCGTCATGATTCATGCGTTATGTGTGCATGTGTTTCCATGATTCATCCGTCCATGATTCTGAGATCCAGATTCTTTCGTCATGATTCTTTCGTCATGATTCTTTCGTCATGATTCATGCGTTATGTGTGCATGTGTTTCCATGATTCATCCGTCCATGATTCTGAGATCTAGATTCTTTCGTCATGATTCTTGCGTCCTGATTCATGCATCTAGATTCTTGCGTCTAGATTCTTGCGTCTAGATTCTTGCGTCATGATTCTTGCGTCATGATTCTTTCGTCCTGATTCGTTCATCCAGATTCATACGTTCCTATTTGAGGAATTCAATCAAACGGATAGACCTGCTTTACAACAATCCTAAAACGTGTGTGTTCACGGTTAACGGATTTCCACTCCGTAATTTCCAATAAGTTTCAATGAACGCTGCCATTCGGGCAAACACGTCGCATCTGTCAGTGTGGACTCGATGTTTGAGAACGTGTGCGCATTGGCTTTGAGTGTGCGCTCAGTCCCTAATTGTGCGTACAGCCTCGAGTACGCTCTCAGTCCTTAATTGTGCGCACAGCCTCGAGTATGCTCTCAGTCCCTAATTGTGCGCACAGGCCTTAATTGTATGCACAGGCCTTTAGTGTGCTCAAGGTTAACGGATTTCTACTCCATAATTTTCAATAAGCTTCTTCTGCACTTTTGCCATTGCGGCATTCACGTCTTCATCGGTCAGTGTGGCCTCGATGTTTGAAAAAGTGAGCGCATAAGCCAAAGATTTCTTCCCTTGTTGGATGTTTTCCCCAAGATAGACGTCAAACAATTTGACGTCCTTCAAGAAACGTCCCCCATTTTCAAGGATGGTTCCTGTCAATGACTGGTTGTCCACTGTGGTATCGACGAGCAAGGCGATGTCACGATGAACGGTTGGGAATTTCGAGATTTCCTCAAAAATGACTGCGCTTGATTCTTCTTTCCATAATCCATCAAGATTGAGCTCTAGTACATAAGTCTCGAACAAATCATTTTCTTTTGCAAATTTTGGATGGACTTGCCCAACAAACCCAATAGACTCCCCTTTATAAAGAATGCTTGCACTACGACCTGGGTGAAGCTCCTTCAATGCTTCCAATTTTTCAAACCGGATGTCCGCTAAAGAAACAAAGGTAGACAAAATAGTTTCCGCAATTCCTTTGGCTGTATAGAAATCAACTTTTTCCGCTTTTGAACGCCACGTTTTGCCGAGTCTTTCACCTGTAAGGGCAAATGCAAACTTATTCACCTCTTTTGGAAGTTGAGTCTTATAGTCACCAGTTTGCTCAAAGACTTTCCCAATTTCATAAACTGCCAAATTGTCTTTTTGACGTACAATATTATATTTTATGATGTCTAAAATTCCTGGGAGAAGGCTTAAACGTAAACTTGTTCTGTCTTCCGTCATCGGCCAATCCAATTTGGTAATGACTTGTCGCCCTTCAGTAAATAGCGGTGCTTTCGCTTCTGTAGTTAGTGCATAGCTCACAATTTCAGAAAGACCAGCAGCCATAGCTGTTTCATGAAGTTTACGCAAATTTTTCTGATTTTGATTTAAGCCACTTTCAGCATCCGTTCCGCTTGGAAGCGTTGAAGGAAGATTGTCATAGCCATAAATGCGTGCCACTTCTTCAATAATGTCCGCTTCAATATGAATATCCCAACGTCTTGGTGGAATGACAACCACGAAAACATCTGCCGTTTCGGTATATGGAAATGCAAGACGATTAAAAATCTCCCCTACTTCTTCCTTGTTGAGTGAAGTGCCTAAAGCGCGGTTGATGTGCTCTAGTGAAATCGAAATCTCAACATTACGCGCCACTTGCTCACTCCCAATTGCAGTTTGACTGACCACAACACCTCCTGAAAGTTCTGCAATTAAGCTGGCTGCAAAATCTCCAGCTTCCCCAACGGTTGCCACGTTGATTCCCTTTTCAAATCGCATGGAAGATTCACTGCGCAAATGAAATTTTTTGCTTGTTAACCGTGTAAGCGTTGGATCAAATAATGCAGCTTCTAGCGCAACAGTTGTTGTTTCTGCATCAACCTCTGTATTTTGCCCACCCATAACTCCAGCAAGCGCAACAGGTTTTTCGCCATTTGTAATGACAATGTTTTCGCTAGATAAAATGCGTTCCTGACCGTCTAAAGTGGTCATTGTTTCATTTTCATGAGCCCGTCTTACAAGAATTTCTTTGGAGGCGAGTTTCCCATAGTCAAATGCGTGAAGAGGTTGTCCATAAAGCATGAGCACGTAGTTCGTTACATCGACAACGTTGTTAATTGGACGCATTCCAGCAGACATTAGTCGTTTTTGTAACCATAGCGGACTTTCTTGAATGGTCACATTTTTAATCACACGCATTTTGTACGTCGGACAATCATTTGCATCCACAACCGTTACATTTACGTAATCCTGAACACTTTCAGAATCCTCTTCATCCACTCTCACCTTTTCAGGTGTAAATGGTTGATCATATATAGCTGCAAGTTCGTAAGCTACACCTAGCATGGATAAAGCATCCGCACGGTTTGGTGTAATGGATAATTCTAAAATGGAATCATCCATATCTAAATAAGGATAGACCTCGTCCCCTACAACAGCTTCTTCTGGCATGAAATAAATGCCTTCTGCTACTTCCTTTGGCACGACAGATTCATCAAATCCTATTTCTTGCAAAGAACAAATCATCCCGAAAGATTCGGCACCACGGATTTTCCCTTTTTTGATTTTATAATTTCCAGCAATCCTTGCCCCTACAAGAGCAACAATTACTTTTTTATCTGCTTTAATATTAGGCGCACCACAGACAATTTGAATTGGCGCATCTTCTCCAACATCGACCATACAAACACTTAAATGATCACTATCCGGGTGTGGAATACAAGTTTCTACATACCCGACCACAAGTTTTTTCAATCCGTCTTGTAAACGTATAACTCCCTCTACTTCTATTCCTGTCGTTGACATTTTATCTGCAATTTCTTGTGCGCTTGCTTGAATCGGAACAAGCGATTTTATCCATTTTTCTGATACGTTCATGATGAACTCCTTTTTAAAAATTATCCCATTTTTGTTCTTCTTTTAGAGCTTCATTTTCTCTCTTTAAAGCTACAAGTTCTTCTTCTAATCTTTGTTTTTCTAGTAATCGTTGTTGTTCTTCAAGTTTTTCAATTTGCTGAATTTCAATTTCGTCTTTCACTTCATTGATTTCTTGTTGCATACGCATATTTTCTTTTTCGAGCATGGCCTTTTCATGCTCTCGTTTCAAGGCTTGATGCTCATAATACACACGATTTTTTTCATATTCCTCTTTTTCAGCGGAAATTCTTGCTTCCCTCTTCGACCAGAAAATTAATGCTGCGATAATGAATATTAGGATGAGGATCCATACAAGTGTCCAAAAATTATTTGTAATCCATGCAACGACGAAGAGAATGACTAGAACGGAGGAACATCCACTACAACCTTCTTTGTTCAAAAGTTACCCCCTCCTAAAATTGTTCTAGAAAGCGTTGGTCGTTTTGATAAAATGCACGAATATCATTAACTCCGTAACGGAGCATGGCAAAACGTTCTTGACCCAAACCAAAGGCAAATCCACTATATACGCTTGAATCAATGCCACTCATTTCAAGGACATCCGGATGTACCATTCCTGCTCCTAACACTTCAATCCATCCCGTATATTTGCAGACATTACATCCTTTTCCTCCACATTTGAAACAAGAAACATCTACTTCTACACTCGGTTCCGTAAATGGGAAAAATGATGGACGTAAACGAATGGTTCTCTCTTTTCCAAAATAGGCTTGAATGACTGTTTCAAGTGTCCCTTTTAAATCTGCCATTGTCACATTTTTATCGATGACTAACCCTTCAATTTGATTAAATTGATGCGAATGGGTCGCATCATCTGTATCACGCCTAAATACTTTCCCCGGAGAAATCATTTTCAAAGCACCTTTTGAAAAATCATGTTTTTCCATAACTCGTGCCTGAACTGGCGAAGTGTGTGTACGTAATAAGATTTCTTCACTAATATAAAATGTGTCTTGCATATCACGAGCCGGATGATCTTTTGGCAAGTTCATGCGCTCAAAGTTATAAAAGTCTGTTTCCACTTCATACCCATCCACAATTCGATACCCTAACGAAATAAAAATATCTTCGATTTCTTGACGAGTTTGACTCAAGACATGGCGACTTCCCTTAGGAATTTCTGCTCCTGGAAGTGTAATATCAATTGACTCTTTTTTCAGTTTTAATTCTACTGCTGCGGCTTCTAGCTTTTCTTTTTTCTCTTCAATGGCACTCGTAATGGCATCTCGAGTCTGATTCGAAACTTTACCCATCTCTTTCTTTTCTTCGATGCTTAGATCTTTCATCTGCTTCATCGCTTCTGCGATCGGTCCTTTTTTCCCTAGAACTTCAACTCGAATGGCATTCAATTCGCCTAAATCTGTGGATTTTGAAATCCTATCCAATGCGTCATTTTTTACTTCTGTTAATTTGGTAATCATAAGTCCTCCATTCAAAATAAAACACGAGCCCATCCCAAAGGAACGAAACTCGTGGTACCATCCTTGATTTTTGAGGGTTCCCCTCAAACTCAATAAAAGTGTAACGGTCTCCACCGGGATTTCTCCTCATTTGCAAAAGTGAATTCAATCAGAATCTCATAAGGGTTCACAGCACCACCCTCTCTCTGTCAATCGATTCTCACTTACTAGTTTTTGCTGATTTAAATTTATTCTATCTTTTTTTTTTGAATAAGTCAAAAAGGGCAGCAACAGAGTATGAGCCAGAATTTCTAGCATGGGGCTCACATACTAGGTCGCCATGAAGTTTGTGGAGAAGGTGTAAAAAATGCCGCAGACAGTTTATTCATGCAGCATTTTTTTCCATGTCGCCACATATTCTGTGGAAGGGGTGTACCTTTTGCTGCAGCTGCTACGGACGTCGCATTTTTTACGGGGTTACAGCTCATCATGGGGCTGATGTGTAAAAAATGCTATTCTACTTGATGATCTGTCGCATTTTTTAAGGGGCTACAGCTCATTATGGGGCTGATGTGTAAAAAATGCTATTCTACTTGATGATCTGACGCATTTTTTACAAGGTCACCACAAAAATTGTGGTGATTGTGCAACTCTTGCCACGGATGTCGCATTTTTTACAAGTACTCCACAAAATTTGTGGAGGAGGTGCAACTTTTGCCACGCATGCCGCATTTTTTAC
>JAITHN010000078.1 GCA_031279745.1 Streptococcaceae bacterium | reverse complement strand
AAAATCCGTTGAAATCCATCGTTTTTTTCGTTTCCGTCTCAAGCGACTTTGTTAATTTACCATGTAGAAAAAAAGTTTGCAAGGATTTTTACAACTTTTTTTCAATTTTTTTCTCCTTTATTTCAATGACCTTCAAAACAACATTGTTCCCAACATTTTAAGGGTCTTTCTTTTTGCTGATTGCGAAATAAAAGACAAGATTGAGAGTACCAAGCTTGTTGTTTTCGAAAGATTGACGGCTACGACACAAGTCAGACTGAACGATAATGGGAATCAGGTGATTTTCTCATAAGTATGGAATCCAATACTCCCTTGCTACTCCATTTATGATACGGGCCCTTCGCAACTGATTAAGTGCAATGATCCCTCAACAACGATTCCAATACGCATAAAACGTGTTCGCATCAGCATTATCTAACATTCAACACTTTGTAAAAAAAAATCCCCAACGGATTGGGAATGAATGTAACGACTTTCCTAGCATTCACCACGATGTGCTAAACGAATTTCTCCAACACTAATCCTCATCTTTGGTTGTCGACATTTTAAACTTCTGAAATGCGACGACCAACTCTGAAGCTTTCTTCCAATAAAAACCAGGCTGCAATTCAGGAAGTTCACTCGCTTCTAATTGAAAGAGAAAAAACGGAAGATTCTCATCTTCATCTCTCGTATTCGATAATTCCATAAGAGAAAGGTTTTCTAGATGAATCGATGAACTCTTTTTTATATAGAGAAGAATACTACCCAGCATCGTCCTTTCTTCAATCACATTTGTTAACAAAAATGAAGGGTTTTCATCATTGTAAACGAGAAATTTTGGCGCACCATCTGGTAAATTGACCATGACTGTTCCAGTTACGTTTTTACTAATCTGCGTTATCATCGCTGTCACTCCTCTTATCTAATTTACCCGAGCTAATCTTCTGCATGCTTATTTTCGCCTGCCAAATTTTCTAGCGCCTCCCGAATCCAACGATCCATAGAGTCACCAACTGATTGAAATCCAATCTGTTTATATTTATTTGAAAAATAACGCTTTCGCTTGTTTACAACCTTTTTCGTTGTCGTTTCTAAAGCACGAATGGAGAGACTGACTTTCTTTGAGTAGCCGTCAATATCAATCACTTTCGCCGTCACTTTGTCGCCAATGCTGAACATTTCTTCCATATTTTTCGTGTATCCAGACTGCACTTCAGAAACGTGAATTAACCCAGTCAAATCCTTCCCGAAACGAGCGAAAAGTCCATAAGGTTGAATCCCCGTAATCGTACACTCTACAACATCTCCAATTTTCACCAAATTCAAATCCCCGCTACTTCAATCCGTTCAACTTTACTATATAATAGTTATAAATTCTTTTTGGAGGAAAAGCAAGATGTATGATTTTTCAACCGTTTATAACAGAAAAAACACCAATAGCATCAAGTGGGACTATCCTCTCGTTCGTGAAAAAAATCTACTCCCTATGTGGATTGCAGATATGGATTTCCCAACATTTCCAGGGGCAATCAGCGCTATGAAAAATGAGCTTGAACAGGGGTTTCTAGGCTATACAGAGCCAGACGACTCCGTCTTCCAAAGCGTTCAAGATTGGTACGGCAAACGGCATCAACTTGAACTCACCAAGGAAGAAATCGTTTTCTCAACAAGCGTTGTATCCTCGCTGTCCGTTTCAGTTGAAGCACTGACTAGTCCTGGGGACGCAGTTCTCGTCCTGACTCCAATCTATCCCCCTTTCTTTGAAGTGGTCCAGCTCAACAATCGAAAAGTGGTTACTTCTTCTGTAAAATCTGTTTCTGAGGGCTTTCAGCTAGACTTTGAGGACATCGAAAGGAAAATACGAGATGAAAATGTGAAGCTTTTTCTTCTCTGCAATCCTCATAATCCCGGTGGAAAAATTTGGAATAGACAGGAGCTCAACATGCTCGGAAAACTCATGAAAACATATAATGTTCTCGTTGTTAGTGACGAAATCCACGCCGACATCCTTCCCACCGTCTCACGGTGCCAGCACACCTCGTTTTTCAACGCTGGAAACGGTTTTAAAGACTTCAGCATTGTACTTAGCGCACCTTCAAAAACGTTCAACCTTGCAGGAGCAAAAATTTCCACTGCCTTTATCAAAAACCCTGTTTTGAGACAAAAGATTACTCAAACACAGGAGATTAGTCATAAGCATGAAATCTCCTCTCTTGCCTTCACTGCTTTAAAAGCTTGTTTCCTTGAAGGGGAAAATTGGTTGACTGAACTTAATCTTGCTCTTTACGAAAATATTCTCTATGTTGAAGGCAACCTTATACAGAAAACGAAGGTGCAGTGGATGAAACCTGAGGCAGGTTATCTCATCTGGCTAGACTTCTCCGCTTATCGGCTCACCCATAAGGACGTTGTTCGTCGTCTTTTAGAAGCCGGAGTCTTTTTGAACGATGGTCGAACATTTGGACGTGAAGGAAGAAAACATATGCGTATGAATATTGCGGCACCAATGGACATCGTGATTGAAGGGGTTGAACGAATACGAAATGGCTTCCGCGATCTCGAGTGAATGGAAAATGGCGCTAGGTAAAATTCAAGCGACTTTGCGCAAACCATTCGGTCATCAATCTACGAATGCTGACTCCCAAAAACAACCGTAGCTATGATAATCTGCAACAACAAAACGAATACTACTCCCAAAACAAACGTCGCTTTGAGCATCGTCAACCACAAAACGAATACCACGCTCACTCGGACTAATTTCCTACTTTTACACCTTTGAATACATGCAAAAACACTTATGCTGTAGCTAGCAACTAGAGTTAAACTTCTAGGCACCAGGTACACTGCGTAAGTGTTTTTTTGCTGAATTTACCTTATTTCGCCAGTTTATGTTTGTAAGCATAGATTGCCGCTTGCGTGCGATCTTCAACTTCTAATTTGCCCAACACATTTGAAACATGCGTCTTTACCGTTTTCAGTGTGATAAATAATTCATTTGCGATTTCTTGATTGCTATACCCTTTGGCAATCAATTGCAAAACCTCTTCTTCACGATTTGTTAAATCTTCAAACAGTTCTCTTTCATGATTATAAGCAATCTTATTCATCAATTTTTCTGTAACAATGGGTTCAATCACCTTTTCACCTTGAGCTGTTTTTCGGATGGCACCTGCAATTTCAGCCGCAGTTGACGTTTTCAGCAAATAGCCACTCGCCCCCGCTTCAATAGCCGGATAGACTTTTTCATCATCAATAAAGCTCGTCAATATGATGACCCTGGCTTCTTTCCAATCTTTTAAAATGCGCTTGGTGGCTTCTATGCCATCCATTTCGTCCATCATCACATCCATCAAGATGACATCCGGTTTCAATAACAATGCCTTTTCAAAACCGATTCGCCCATTGGAGGCTTCCCCAATTACGTCTATATCATCCTGAAGCGACAGGTAGCTTGCAACCCCAAGGCGAACCATCTCGTGATCATCCACTAATAACACTCGAATCATCTTTTTCCTCCTTTAAAACGGGGATGGTTATGACCACCTTCGTCCCCTGACCAAGAATGCTGATAAGTGAAAACGTTCCACCTAAATTATCCACTCTCTCTTTAATTCCAATTAATCCATAACTTGCATCTTTTTTTACTGTTGTATCAAATCCAATCCCGTCATCTTCGACGATTAGCTTTACAAGGTCTTCACTTTGATTGAGGTTGACTTTCAATGTCGCAGCTTTTGCATGCTTCAATGTATTGCTTAGTAACTCTTGCGTCATTCGAAACAGTTCATCTTCTATTTTAGAAGCTATCTTCACCTCATGTAGTTCTGAAACAAATCGGATCTGAATCTTTGTTGACAATTCATCCATAAGATTTTGAATCCCAGTTTTCAAATTTTTTCCTGCTAATTCAACCGGACGAAGTTGCAGTAAGAGTGCTCGAAGCTCATTTTGTGCATTTTGGATAATTTCCAAAACGAGAGAAAGTTGCTTTATTTTTGGAGAACCTTCTTCAACTTCCTCAACCTCTTTTAATCCAGACAAAATCATATTGGCAGCAAATAATTGTTGCGAAACAGAATCGTGCAGTTCCCTACTGATTCGCTGACGTTCTTCTTTCAACACTTCTTCTTTAACCTGAGCCGTCGTTTCCCCTTTGTCCAAATTTTGGATTTGATTGCTTAATTGCTTCATTTTTTCGGCGGCTAAGTAAATGGATTGCGTAGTTTCACTACTTTCTTCGCTCTCTTCAATCGAACGTTCTAGCTTTTCATACTCTTGCCGATTAAGGAGATTTAATAGCGCAACATCTCTTTTTCTACCTCTTTTTTTGAAAAAATAGATAGAAAACACATAAAGAACAGCAAATAGAATTCCGAAAAGAAGAAGGTAGAGAATCGAGGGAATCCCCTGAAACCCTATGGAAAAGAGTTGGGAAATAAATGATTCTTTGAATGAAGAGGTCGTAAAATAAAACAGGAGAAAAAGGGCGACAGTGAAGCTGAACAAGGAGAAAAAGAATAGTTGCACTCTACTCATACTCGGCTCACCTCACATTCTCCAATAAACATGTTTGTGTAAATCTTGATTTTCTTCTGCATCTGATCGTAATCATCAGAAAATTGTTGAATATTTTCATTTTTCAAAACGGTTACCTCATCAAAGAAGCGCAATTCTCCAATGACTTGTGAATGACTAATCGAAACCCCAACATCAGTTGGCACCAGAATTCTAATTTTCCCAAAAACTTGATGAAGAATAATAACATTGTCAGTATTTGGCAAGATTGTCTTCCCTAAATCGATGATCGTGTCCCCGGCAAACAAGCTGAGGTGAATGTCATCCCACTCAAATTGACTCTCTCCAATGCTCGTCGCACGAAAAACCGTTTGCTTCATCTTCTTCCCAGATTTTGGAGTGGGCTCGACAAGCTCAACCATTTCAAAATCTTTCTCGAACTTTACTTTAGAAAAAGGAATGCCTGACTCCTCATCCAAAAATAAATAAAGGAAAGCCACAACCAGCATCATCCAAATAAAGAAATTACTAATGAACAGAATCCCCAAAATTATGATCGGGAACAGATAAAAGAATCTCATTTCTTTCCCCCACCCCAGTCTTCGTCCTATCCTTCGCAAGAGCAATAGAGAAAGAAGTGAAAGCAAAAGAAGTCCGACTAATAATTTTGAACTAAACATCGTCCTGAGCGCGAATAAAAACAAAATCGCTTCTATTATAAAAAACCATTTTAATGACTTCATAATTCTCCTTTTTTAATTTTTTCAACACGCGCCCTTGAAAATAGACTTCGAGCGCCACTAACCATAGAAAGTTTTATTCACACGACGGGGGTTCTCGATGTATTTCCTTTAAAGCGTTACACCATGCACCGCTAGTTTCATCGACACATTGAAAAAGCATAGTTTCTCTTTTCATTACTTTACCAAATCATACATTTACCCACATCGGTCTATAGGTTGAACTTTTTCCAATCCATTTGATCTTACAATAACAAGTTGGCGCTTTCCGGCACCCAATCCAGAGTAAGTTCAACATTAATTTTCATGGTATAATCATAGCATGGACACAATACAATAGGGGGAAACATGAATAACGAAACAATTAATTTGTACATTATTTCCGATTCAGCAGGAGACACTGCATTAAAACTTGCACATGCAACCATGGCGCAATTCCCGGAAGCTCATTTTTATATCAACCGTCGTAATTTTGTGCGAAGCGAGGAAAAACTTGTGCGCATTCTTGAAGAGGTAAGGGACAATCAAGGGATCATCCTACATACGATTATTACGCCTACATTAAATACAACCTTGGAAGATTTTTGCCATGAAAATTCGCTATTCCAGTTTAATCTCATGAGCTCGATTATTAATGAGTTGAGCGTTCGAACAGGAATGAAACCCACTCTAGAATTGGGCGCACAGCACCATCTTGATGAAAATTATTTTAAACGAATTAAAGCGATGGAGTTTGCTGCAAAATATGATGACGGGAAGGATCCGAAAGGTTTTGAAAAAGCAGACCTAGTCTTGCTTGGCGTTTCCAGAACGTCAAAAACTCCTCTCTCTCTTTACCTTGCGCAAAAAGGAATCCGCGTGGCAAACCTACCATTAGTTCCGCAAGCGAGAATTCCAGATGAAATTTGGAATGTGGATTCCAAAAAAATTGTCGGTCTTACAAATGACCCTAAAATCCTGAACAACATTCGTGCAGAACGTATGATTTCCTACGGGTTAGATGCGGAAACGGCTTACTCCAATATGGAAAACATCCAAAAAGAATTGGATTTTGCAAATGATCTCTATGAAAAATTAAATTGCGTGGTCATCAATGTTGCCAAACTTTCCATTGAAGAAACAGCAAGCATGATTTTGGACGCCCTTGGTCTTGAAGATAAAACCTTTATTTAGTCGACTGCACGGGTATTCGATTGCGGGCACAAATCTTTATGATTTGTTAGCAAAATGCTATAATCAAGTTAAATTGGAGGGGCGTAAATGAAGAAAAGTTTTGCCGTTATCGGCCTTGGTCGGTTTGGCGGAAGCGTAGTGAAAAATCTAATTGACTCTGGGCAGGAAGTTTTGGCAATGGATAGCGACGAAGAGCGCGTACATGAGTTTATGAATATTGCCACGCATTCCGTTGTCGCAAATGCACAAGATGAAAACACTTTACGGAGCTTAGGAATTCGTAACTTTGATACCGTGGTCGTGGCAATCGGTGAAGATATTCAGGCGAGCATTCTAACGACCTTGATGGTCAAGGAAATGGGTGTCGAAAACGTATGGGTTAAAGCTCAAAACGACTATCATGCCCGCGTATTAGAAAAAATCGGTGCAGATCGTGTCGTCCATCCTGAAAGGGATATGGGGGCAAGAATTGCGCACCGTCTCGTTGCAAGGAATTTACTCGATTTTCTTGAAATTTCGGATAAATTCTCAATGGCTGAAGTGCGAGTGACCAATACGAAATTATTTGGGAAATCGCTTGAAGAATTAAATCTTACTGGACGTTATGGCGTCAACATCGCAGCCATTCGTAGAAGTGACGGCACTGTTGAGCTTGCATTTTCTGGAACGGTCATTAGTGAAAACGATAATTTACTCGTCCTTGGTGATACTAAAGCTGTTGAGCTAATGGATGAAACTTTTTAAGGAGTCATATAAGTAAAATGAATACTGAACTAGTTGAAAAAGCAAAAAATATCAAAGCAATTTTCTTTGATATTGATGATACATTGCGTTTAAAAGATAAAGAGTTTATGCCAGAAAGCGTTCCAAAGATTTTTGAGCAGTTAAAATCCGCTGGATACCTAACAGGTATAGCTTCCGGACGCGCCTATTACGGAATCGTTCCAGAAGTTCGCGCGTTAGGTGCTGATTTCTATGTCACAATTAATGGCCAATATGTTCAAACTCAACTTGAAAAAGAAGTCTTCGCAAATCCAATTCCTCAGGAGACAGTTGAAACGATTGTACAATGGGCAAAGGAAAACGGTATAGAACTTGCGTTCGTTGGAAGTCATGACATCGCCATCACTTCTTGGAATGAATACGCTGAAGCCTCACTTCCCGTTGTCTACGGAAAAGTAAAAGAGGACGCAGATTTTTATAAAAATCACCGTGTTTTCCAATTGTTAACCTTGTCTTTTGATGCAAATGCCTTACAGCTTCCTGAAAGCGTTCAAGAGAACGTCCGACTGGTTAAATGGCATACACATTCAAACGATATTGTTCCAACTTCCGGATCTAAAGCAAACGGCATATCAAAAGTGCTTGAGATGATTGGCTTAACTAAAGAAAACCTTTTGGTTTTTGGAGATGAGCTAAACGACCTTGAAATGTTTGAATATGCTGAAATTGCTGTTGCAATGGGCGTATCGCATCCAGAGTTACAGAAACTTGCCAGCTTTGTTACAAAAAACGTTGAAGATCACGGAATCGAAGATGCGTTAATCCAATTAGGATTGATTCACAGCTAAACGGTTGGTTGAGTTGAATTCATACATTTTTAACCGTCCCAAAAATAAAAACGCATATAAAGGAGAAACAATGAGCAACTACCCACAATTAGACCTCGCAGCACAAATTGGACCAAAAGCAATCATTCACACGAACCATGGCGACATTCACCTCGTTTTATTCCCAGAACAAGCGCCAAAAACCGTTGAAAACTTCATCACTCTTTCTAAAAAAGGGTATTATGACGGTGTTATTTTCCACCGCGTCATTCCTGATTTCATGATTCAAGGCGGAGATCCTACAGGTACAGGAATGGGCGGAGAATCCATCTACGGGGAAAAATTCGAAGATGAATTTTCGACCGAAGTATTCAATTTAAAAGGTGCGCTTTCTATGGCAAATGCCGGTCCAAATACAAATGGAAGCCAGTTTTTTATCGTTCAAAACAGCGACTTCCCTTACCAAAAGGAACAACTCGTAAAAGGTGGATGGCCTGAGGAAGTAGCAAGCGTCTACGTTGAAACTGGCGGTACTCCTCATTTGGATGGGCGACACACTGTTTTCGGCCACGTATTGAACGACGAAAGCATGTCAGTTGTAGACAAGATTGCTGGCGTTGAAAGAAATGGAATGGACAGACCTCATGAAG
>JAITHN010000047.1 GCA_031279745.1 Streptococcaceae bacterium | reverse complement strand
TTTCATCTCGCTAATTTTTCGCAGTTCATCCATCAGAACAGGCGTTGCCATCTCTGCAGCCGCTGTTGGCGTTGCCGCACGCAAATCTGCCACTAAATCTGCAAGAGTCGTATCGGTTTCATGTCCTACGCTTGAAATAATCGGCGTTTTTGCTTCAAATATTGCACGGACGACCTCTTCTTCATTGAAGCTCCACAAATCTTCAAAACTTCCTCCGCCTCTTCCCAAAATGATGGTATCAAAATTACCCATTTCGTCAGCTTTCCTTAGGTTGTCTACAATGGATTGCTTCGAATAAGCCCCCTGAACAACGGTAGGAAATAAGACGAGCTCTGCAATCGGATAACGCCGTTTAATAGTGGTTTTTATATCCTCGATGACCGCTCCGCTTTCTGACGTGATCACGGCAATGCGGGTTGGGAATTTCGGAACAGCTTGCTTGACTCGCTCTTCAAACAGCCCTTCTTTTTGCAATCTCGCCTTTGTCTCTTCAAACGCTTGAAAAAGCGCACCAATCCCATATGGCTCCATGCTTTCAATGGTAATTTGATACTTTCCTTGAGGTCTATATAGACCGATATTCCCGACAACGATAACGCTCATGCCTTCTTCAACTTTGAATTTCACCTTTTTAAACTGCGGGGCGAACATTAATGCACTCATTACCGCACCCGTATCCTTTAAAGAAAAGTACTGATGGCCTGGCCTTTCTCGGAAATTTGAAATTTCCCCAAGCAAAACCACTTTTTGCAAATGAGGGTCCCGAATGAATTTAGCATGTAAATAATTGGTGATTTCAGAAATCGTTAAAAAATCTTCTTGCATCTTTATCATTCACTCCGACTTCATTTTTGATTTTCTCTCTGATAGGACTCAAAAGTTTGTTGCATGAGCATGGCTCTGGTCATCGGCCCTACTCCACCAGGAACTGGCGTTAGGAGACTTGCAACTTCCTCAACAGAAGCGCGATGAACATCCCCTACAAGTTTTCCTTCCGCATTTCTATTCATGCCGACATCTATCACAACCGCACCTTTTTTCACGAAGCTAGCATCTACCATCTCTGCAACGCCTATCGCCACAATCAAGATATCTGCAGTGCTTGCAACTTCTTTCAAATTTTTTGTCTTGGAATGTGCAATCGTAACCGTTGCATTTGCCTGGGTGAGAAGCGTTGCAATCGGTTTACCAACAATATTGCTTCTCCCGATGACTACCGCATTTTTCCCTTCCACATCCACACCATACTCATCTAAAAGCCGCATGATTCCATAAGGCGTGCAAGGAATCATGAGTGGATTCCCCTGCATGAGTCGTCCACTATTCATCGGATGAAAACCGTCTACATCTTTTTCAGGAAGGATTGCTTCCAGAACGGTTTCCTGATTCATCTGTTTCGGAAGTGGAAGCTGAACCAAAATCCCATTGATTCGCTCGTCTTTATTGTATGCTTCGATAACAGACAATAATTCATCTTCAGATAGCGTTTCAGGAAACTTTTCAACGATGGAGAAAAAACCAATCTCTTCGGCGTCTTTTTCTTTATGCTTCACATAGATTTGGCTTGCAGGATTTTCTCCCACTAAAAGAACAGCAAGACCAGGCTTTCGGTCACGACCTTCCACCTCTACCTTCAATTGAGATTTTATTTTCTTCGCTAGTGCTTTTCCGTCCATCTTCAATGTTTTTACCCCATTTCACATTTTCTCCATTTTACCAAAAAAACGTTGAAAAAACATGTGCTTCAAGCCTAAAAAAGAACACGGCAATGCCGTGTTCTTAGTCAACAAATTCAAATTCAAAATTCGCAATATGAACGATGTCACCATCTTTCGCTCCGCGACTTCTAAGTGCTTCATCCACACCCATGCTACGCAGCTGTCTTGCAAATCGCATAACCGTTTCATCATGTTGAAAATTCGTCATTGCAAATAATTTTTCGATGTCACTCCCAACAATTTCCCAAGATGCATCAGGCAAGCGATTGATTTCAAATTGTTTTTCTTCCGGAGTAAATCCAAAGTAAGCAATATCTTCCACTTCTTCTTCCTCGTAAAGTGGGAAAAGTGGTGTCTCATCAATTAAATCACTCGCACGAGCCAATAAATTTTCTACTCCTGCACGCGTGACACCCGAAACAGCAAACACTGGAATGTCTTCCTCGAACTCGTCCTCTTTCAATGCTGCTAATTTTTTCTTGAATTCTTTCAAGTTTTCTTCAGCATCTGGCATATCCATTTTATTGGCAACGATAATTTGTGGGCGCTCCATCAACCGAAGATTGTATGTTGCAAGCTCTGCATTAATCGATTGATAGTCCTCAAAGGGGTCTCGACCTTCCATCCCACTCATATCAATCACATGAAGAATAACTCTCGTACGCTCAATATGGCGTAAAAATTCAAATCCCAATCCGATACCACTGGAAGCCCCTTCGATTAAGCCTGGTAGATCTGCTGCAACAAAACTTCTTCCATCTTTCAAATGGACCATTCCAAGATTTGGAACGAGCGTAGTAAAGTGGTAAGCTCCAATCTTAGGTTTTGCTGCTGAAATGACAGACAATAGCGTAGACTTTCCAACACTTGGAAAACCAACTAATCCAACGTCCGCCAATACTTTTAATTCCAACTCAATCTTTCGAATTTGACCAGGTTCACCGTTTTCGGCTAACTCAGGAGCAGGGTTTTTAGGCGTTGCAAAACGTGTGTTCCCACGACCACCTCTTCCGCCTTTTGCAACAAGAAGTTGGCTCCCATTTTCCGTCAAATCGCCGATGAGTTTTCCTGTTTCAGCATCTCGAACGGTTGTTCCAGGTGGAACCAAGACGATTTTGTCCTCTGCGCCTCTTCCGTGCATGCCTTTACTCATCCCATTTTCTCCAGGAGTCGCTTTAAAATGGCGATTATAACGGAAATCCATCAACGTACGAAGCCCTTCTTCCACCTGAAGAATAACATCTCCTCCGCGACCGCCATCACCTCCAGCTGGTCCACCATCTGGTACATATTTTTCTCTTCGGAATGCGACCATTCCATCTCCGCCTTTTCCTGCAGAGACTTCTATTTTTGCGGTATCTAGAAACATTGACATCTCAAACACATCCTTTCAAAATCTTTTGAACGATTTCCGAAATTTTCTGTTTGGCAAATTCCGGTTGCATCGCTTCTTCAAGTTCTATCCCCTCCGTTTGAATCGGATAGATGCCTTGAAATTCTTTTTCTAATACTCTCTTTTCATCTATTACACTGCCACAAATGGCAACAACGGGTACCTTTACTTTTTGACAGAGCTTTGCCACACGTATTGGGAGTTTTCCAAGAGAAGTCTGGGCATCTAGCTTTCCTTCTCCGGTAATGACTAGATTGGCTCTTCGAAACCTATTTTCAAGTTTTAGCAAGCTTTCAAAAATGTCAAATCCTGAATGGATGTGTCCGCCCAATAGCCAAAGAACCCCGCCAAGTCCGCCAGCCGCACCTGTCCCTGATTTGGTACTCAAGTCTTTTTGTGTTAGCCTTTGAAATTCTTTTTGAATCCTTAACATTTCTGCTTCCATTAGATTTCTTTGATTGAGCACAGCACCTTTTTGTGCCGAGAAAACCTCTACACTTCCATTCTTTCCAGTATACACGGCAGAGACATCCGTTGACACAGTAATGTCAATACCCGCCCACTCCTCTTTCACGCGTTCAAACCCAGTGAAAGACGTAA
>JAITHN010000041.1 GCA_031279745.1 Streptococcaceae bacterium | reverse complement strand
TTCAACAACTGTTTGTAGCATAAGTTACAGGTTTGGCACAAACTTCGTTGTAGGTTAGTAAAAAATGCTACACACGTTTCAAAACTTACACTTCTCTCACAAGATTTGTGACAATCATGTAAAAAATGCTACACACGTTTCAAAACTTACACTTCTCTCACAAGATTTGTGACAATCATGTAAAAAATGCTGCATCCGTTTCAAAACTTACACTTCTCTCACAAGATTTGTGACAATCTTGTAAAAAATGCTACAGGTTGGTGCGTTAGAAATTTGGCCTAGGCAAAACGCCTAGAACACAGCTGTTAGGTGCAGAATATCTCCCGCCTTGATATACTTGAGATGATGAGTAGCTGTACTGATGCCGCGCCACGGAGTACGCAGGTAACGCTCATTGTTAGCGAGCGTTGGCGATCTAGACATTGTGTCGAGAGGCACTACATGACGCTACAAAGGTGGGGCTGCGCAGTGGCTTGATATGCTACGCCTCGTTGACCAGCTCCACACATCGCAAACTTCCACACCTGGGAACTTTGCCACACCGTCGCAACACTACAACGAAAAAAAGGGGGAAATCGTTTGGACAATACAAAGAATGTTCTGACTTCTGATGGAACAAATATTTTCGTCTATATCGAAGGAAGCGGAGAACCTCTTATTTTTCTTCACGGAAATGGCCAGACCAGTCATTTATTTAAGAGTTATCTTCCGCTTCTGAGTAAAAAATATCAGTGTATTCTCATCGATGCTAGAAGTCATGGGGAGAGTGAAAAATCAAAATCAAGTTTAACATTTGAGCGCATGGCGTGCGATGTCGCAGAGGTGATAACGGCACTCAAAATTAAACAAGCTGATGTAATTGGGTACAGTGACGGGGCGAATGTAGCTATGGTTCTTGCAGCTAAACATTCGCAATTAGTCAAAAAATTAATCCTTAATTCTGGGAATTTAACTGCGGAGGGAAGCACGGCTCTTTCTCATTTTTTAGAAGAGATATACATTTTTTTCGGGAAATACTTCACCCCTTGGGATAATGAAGTGCTTAGTCTATTGAGTGAGGACACGGGGTTAAGCTTTGAAGATTTAGGAAAAATAACTGCAGAAACAACAGTTTTTGTCACACAATTTGATTTTATTCGCAAAGATCATTCAATGAAAATTTGTGAAAGTATACCGCATGCTAGATTCTTTTCCGCAAAGTTTGCCACGCATTTCATGGTGAGATTTCAAAAGAAAAGATACGCAAAATTGATAGACAGTTTTTTGTCAGAGAATAGAAAGGGGATAGGATGAAAAAAGGGTTCAATTTTTTTAAGAATCAGCAGAAAATTTTGAAACGGATTTTTATTCTCTCAGTGACGCTCCTGGTTAGTTATCAGGTGTTTTCCATTAGTCAGCGGATATCTGGGAGGGAAGTTAGACAGCTACTTGGAGCTATGGAAGGGTGGCAATTGATCCTTATCATTTTTCTAGGACTCGTTGGTGTCGCGCCCATGGTTTTATATGATTTTCTTCTTCACCGCATCATTGAAAAGGAAGAAAAACCGTTTTATATTTTTGAAACAAGTTGGTTGGTCAACACCTTAAATAACCTCATTGGTTTCGGTGGTATTTTTAGTTTTGGTTTACGGTCAAATTTCTATTCTGATGAATCGGATAAAACGAAAATTCTCCATGCGATAAGTAAAATTTTCTTTTTCACGATGAGTGGACTTTCTATATACAGTTTGATGTCTCTCATCTATCTCTTCCTTTATGAAAGAAATTCAGTTATTTCAGAATACTTTCTTTGGATTATTGCGGGAGCTTTATATTTCCCAATCGTCCTTCTTGTAACAGCGCACAAAAAAACTGGAGTTTTGGGTGGATTGACCGCAAAAATGCGATTTTCTCTCCTTGGAACGAGTTTTCTGGAGTGGACGGGTGCAATGATGAGCTTTTTGCTTATCGGTCCAATTTTGTCGATTCACATCCCTTACATTGAAGTTGCCGCGTTGTTTATTGCGGCGATGGTCATAGGGATTTTATCGATGATTCCCGGAAGTTTGGGGAGTTTTGACGTGGTAATGATTTACGGGTTGGTCTCTCTAGGACTTGAACTAGATGTCGCAGTGGGATGGCTTCTCCTTTATCGGATGACTTACTACTTTATTCCATTTATCCTAGGAATTTTATTTTCAGTCAAGAATCTAGGGGGAAAATTCAACGAAAATTACAATGGTGTACCAACAGCGCTTTTGAAGCAGGTTTTGAATCATGCAACAAGTTTTCTCCTCTATATTTCTGGAATTCTCTTAGTGCTTTCTGCAACAGTGCCGGAAGCATTCAAACAATTGAGGTGGTTGAAAGAAATTTCCCCTTGGAGCGAAAAACTTGTCAGCGAGTTCCCAAAACTTCTCTTGGGATTTCTGTTCATTTTAATGGGGCGTTCCATTTCAAATAAAATCAAACGTGCATATGTCCCCTCCATTGTTGTAGAGGGAATTACACTGATTTATGTCATTTTAACGGATTTTAGCCTGACAACAGTATTCTTTGTAATCTTGCTCATCATTATGACGATTTTTACCAAAAATGAATTGTACAGAGAACAGCTTGTTTTTTCCATAGAAACGTTCCTCAAAGATGGTGTGATTTTTGTGCTCCTCGTGATCCTTTACTCTGCAATTGGTGTTTACAATTCACCGTTGCAGCACCATTCGCATTTTAATCGTTTTCTTCTTTTTCCAAATGAGCGCCTATGGTTTACAGGATTTCTTGCCGTGTTCTTCGTCAGTTTATTTGGGATTGTATTCATCAACTACCTAAAAGGGAAAAAAGTTCAGATAGGTGTACCGCTCGACGAAGAGAGAGTGGAACATATTTTGGAAACTTACGGTGGAAATTCTGAAAGTCACCTTGTCTTTCTAAAAGATAAGAGGGTGTATTTTTACCAAAACAAGAAAGGCGAAGACACTGTTTATCTTCAATTTCAAGCGTTCAGGGATAAATTGGTGGTGATGGGAGACCCAGTTGGGAAGGATGAGGACTTTAACGATTGTCTGACTCAATTTGTGACGGAAAGCGACTTATATGGATATGAACCGATTTTCTATGAAGTTCACAAAGCGCAGACACTCTTTCTCCACGAACTTGGCTTCCGCTTTATTAAAATGGGTGAGGAAGCGAAGGTTTTTCTTCCGGAATTTACGATTAGCGGAAAGAAACATCGTGGCAACCGGGCAATAGTGAATCGAATGGAGAGAGAAGGTTTTCACATGGAAGTGCTCTCCCCTCCGTTTTCTAATGAAATCATGCGACAACTCAAAACAATCAGCGATGATTGGTTAGGAGACCGTAAGGAAAAGGGCTTCTCTCTTGGTTTTTATTCGGAATCATACATTCAAAAAGCACCTGTCGCAGTCGTGAAGACTAGCGATCATCATATCGTTGCATTCGCCACCATTATGCCTAGCCATACGGAAGATGTGGTGACCGTTGACCTCATGCGTTTTAGCAGCATTGCCCCAACTGGTGTAATGGATTACCTTTTCATCCGACTCTTCGAGTATTACAGAGATCAGGGGATAGAGTTTTTTGATCTCGGCATGGCGCCCCTCTCAAATGTTGGAGCGAGCCGAAAGAGCTTCCTTCAGGAGAGGTTGGCTTATTTAGTCTTTCACTTTGGGACTCGTTTTTACTCTTTCCAAGGCTTACGTAATTATAAGGAAAAGTATGCAACAGAGTGGACGAGTCGATACACGCTCTATCCTAGGGATAACTCCATTCTCTTCGTCATCTACGCACTGCTAGTCGTTGACAATCGATCTGCCAATCTTGGGAATTCAGAGGAGAGCAACCCGTTTGATTTTAACTAGAAACAGGTTATCCTAGAGTGACTACTGAGTCCTGTTGGAGAGTAACCCGCTTGATTTAACATGAAGCGGGTTGGAGATTCTGCGATTGTTGAGTATTGGGCGCCCCGGAATGACCGCGCTGATGTTAACAGAACAAAGGGCGATTTTTTCATGGGAACCTCTGGGTCACACCGGGAATGTCTCAGCTGATGTTGACAGAACAAAGGGCGATTTTTTCATGGGAACCTCTGGGTCACACCGGGAATGTCTCAGCTGATGTTGACAGAACAAAGGATCGTTCCACGATTTCATACTATACACAAAACAAGCGTTCCCCCACCGATCTTACAGGGAAGGGATTAAGCGTGTCCCTAAAATTTCAACTAAGAAGGAGGAGTCTATGAAAGAGAAATTTAGCGAACTAGCGCTTTATAAAAAAGGGTTGATTATCTCTTGCTTTATCACTTTTTTTCTAGTGATTGCCAACCTGATTCGAATCGACGCCTTCCTGTTGGAGCCGATAATTGTCTTTGTAAATTTAATTGTGTTTCCATTTGTCCTGTCGCTCATTCTTTATTACATGCTTTCTCCTCTCGTAAATTTTCTGGAGAAAAAAAGAATACCAAGACTTGTTTCAATTGCGGTCATTGCGATTCTATTTATTGGACTTCTGACTCTTTCTGTTTGGATTTTGATTCCTGTTGTGGAGAGGCAGATCTACCATTTTGCACATAGTCTGCCCAAAGATATAGACAAGATGCATGATCAAGCGCTACGCATACTCGAAGACCAACGATTTTCATCTATAAAGGAATTTGCAAGTCATCAGGTCAACCGTGTTCAAGAGATCATTTCTAAATATGGCAGCAGTGGAACCCATGAACTTTTGAACTATCTATCCAATCTTGCAGATACACTTGAAACCGCTTTTCTCGGCTTGGTAATAACACCTTTCATGTTATTTTATATGTTGAAAGACGACAGTCATCTCGTTCCAAAGATAATGAAATTACTTCCCATTCCTGTGAGAACACCAGCAAAGGACATTTTGAAAGAAATCGATGTGAAGCTTTCTAGATATATACGAGGCCAAGCAATTGTTGCAATCTTTGTCTTTGTAGTATTAGCGATAACCTTCCGCATCATTCACCTGGAATACGGAATTACCTTAGCCTTACTTACAGGAATCACGAACTTTCTAGTCCCATCATTTGGAGCGATGATTGGAATGGTGCCTGCACTTCTCGTTGCCTCATTTCAAAGTTGGCAAGAGCTTATCGCAGTTGGAATCGTATACTATGTTGTTCAACATATTGAATCCCATTTATTAGCACCGATCGTTCTTGGCAATCAACTTGAGATTCACCCATTGACCATCCTCATCTTGTTGATTTGGTCCAGTCAAGAAGCCGGATTTATCGGTCTTGTTCTCGTCATTCCACTTTATGCATGCATAAAAGTAGTCTGTACTCATGCATTTAGAGCCTACAAAAAGAAAAGCGCCGTCTATGAAAACGAATAAGTAAGTTCAGCAACGATCGACCCGTGGCATTTGTTACCAGTTCGGCACAACGGCTGTGTCAGAGTTGATACTTTTGCTCCGGATGTCGCATTTTTTACTTGTTCATCACAAAGTTTGTTCGAGACGTGTAACTTTTGCTTCGGATGTGGCATTTTTTACTTGTTTTGCATAACGATTGTGAAAGATATGTAACTTTAGCTACACCCGTCGCATTCGCCGCATTTTTTACCAGGTCACCACAAGATTTGTGGAGAGTGTGTAACTTTTGCTTCGGATGTGGCATTTTTTACTTATTTTGCATAACGGCTGTGAAAGATATGTAACTTTAGCTACACCCGTCGCATTCGCCGTATTTTTTACCAGGTCACCACAAGATTTGTGGAGAGTGTGTAACTTTTGCT
>JAITHN010000152.1 GCA_031279745.1 Streptococcaceae bacterium | reverse complement strand
TTCATTGACTTGTCGAAATTGCTTTCGACGCTAGCTTTTGCTAGTTTGATAAATTTCTTTATCGCCCTGCACGTTTGGTTTGTTGTTTTGTTTAGATTTCAAAGATCAATTGTGGCGTTTGCCACTTGTCGACTTGAGAGATAAGTCTCACGAGTCAACTTTTATATCATACCGACTTGAGAAGGGTTTGTCAACAGAAAAATTCGATTTTTTTAAACTTTTTTTCGAACGTTCGTTCCTCAGCGAGAAATCCGTTGAAATCCATCGTTTTTTTCGTTTCCGTCTCAAGCGACTTTGTTAATTTACCATGTAGAAAAAAAGTTTGCAAGGATTTTTGTTTCAAATTTTAAAGTTTTTTTATCGAGAGGTGTTCATCTGGAAAACAATCTTTTTATCCTATCTTTTGGTTATCTTTTTCCATTAATGGAGGGTTGCGGTAAAATAATTTGTGAAGGGAGAGATGTCTATGCTACAAACTTATCAAACAATACTCGCAGCCGTTGACGGCTCCAAAGAATCCAGAATTGCATTTGAAAAAGCGGTGAATGTCGCAAAAAGAAACGATGGGCTACTTATCCTAGCGCACGTTGTGGATACAAGAGCTTTTCAAACTGTTTCTGTTTATGAAAATGTTGCAATCGAGCAGTCTCAAGAGATGGCGCAAAAAACATTAGACGAGCTTAAAGCTGAAGCAGAAAAAAACGGAGTTGCAAACGTCCAAACTATTGTAGAGTACGGAAATCCTAAATCAATGCTTGGGACAACGATTCCTAAAAACTCCAAGGTAGACCTAATTTTATTGGGAGCGACCGGACTGAATGCAGTTGAACGTCTCTTTGTCGGAAGTGTGTCCGAGTACGTTATTCGTCATGCACCATGCGACGTCTTAATCGTTCGAACGGAACTCGACAATCAAACTAAAATTGAAACAGATTAAAATTAAACAAAAAAAACGACGTTACGTCGTTTTTTTGTTACGCATTAACTACAAATGAACTTTCATAAACCGCTCAGAGCAATCTTTTTACTACGACTTGTAAGCAAAATGACAACGCCTCGGGACCCTTCAATCCATTTTGAGCTTGTTACGCCAGTTCAAAAATTACAGCACCTTGGTTGTCCAATCTTCGCAGTTGATAATTTCTGAAGCGATTCTTTCATAGAATTCCGGTTCGTGAGAAACCATAATCACGGTTCCTTTATACTCTTGAAGCGCACGCCTTAACTCAGTCTTTGCATCCACATCCAAGTGATTGGTCGGCTCATCCAAGATTAAGATGTTCGACTCATGATTCATCAACTTTCCTAAACGCAGTTTCGCCTGTTCTCCTCCGCTAAGAACGTAGACACGACTTTCAATCTGTTTCACGCCAAGGCCACAGCGTGCCAACGCTGCTCGTACTTCTGCTTGATTCCACGAAGGAAATTCATCCCAAAAATCTTCCAGACAGGTTTTTTGACTCGGATTTTTGATTTCCTGCTCGAAATATCCGATTTCTTGAAACTCGCCTTTTTCCACGCATCCCGAAAGCGCTGGGATTTCTCCTATCAAACTCTTAAGAAGAGTCGATTTCCCAATCCCATTTGACCCGATAAACGCTACTTTCGCCCCTCGTTCAATAAGCAAGTTGATTGGCGAAGAAAGCGGCTCCTCATAACCAATCACCATATCCTTCGCCTCAACAATTAGCTTTCCACTCGTTCTCGAAAGAAGGAAATCGAATTTAGGCTTTGGTTTCTCTTGAATTTTTTCGACAATCTCCATCTTCTCCAATTTCTTTTGTCGAGATTTTGCCTGTCCACTTGTCGCAACATTCGCTTTTTTCTTGGCTATAAAGTCTTTCAATTTCACTGCTTCCGCCATTTGTGCATTGTAAAGGGATTCTAGTTGCTTCTTCTTTTCTTCATAACGGCGCTCAAATTCGTAATAATCGCCAACATAGCGGTCAATGTTTAAACTATTTACATGATAAATAATGTTGATGACGCTGTTCATAAATGGAACATCATGGGAAATCAGAATAAATGCATTTTCATAATTCTGAAGGTAGGTTTTCAACCACTCAATATGATCCTCATCTAAATAGTTGGTCGGCTCGTCAAGCAAGAGAATGTCTGGCTTCTCTAGGAGTAATTTGCCTAGAAGAATCTTTGTTCGCTGTCCCCCTGAAAGGTCGGAGACATCTTTTTCTAGCAAATCTGTCAAACCAAGTCCTTGGGCCAATTCATCTACTTTCACATCAATCATGTAAAAATCACTATGATCCAATGTGTCTTGAAGCTCAGCCGTACGTTCGAGCGCTTCATTCATCTCATCAGCATCCATTTCACCCATACGATTGTAAAGGTCATTCATTTCAGCCTCCGCATCATAGAGATGTTTGAACGCATCACTTAATGAAGTCCTGGTCGTTTTCCCTTTTTCAAGCACTGCATGTTGATCCATATAGCCCACACGATGATGCTTCGACCAAATCACTTTTCCTTCATCGGGCAAAAGGGAACCCGTAATGATATTCATGAAGGTTGATTTTCCCTCTCCGTTTGCCCCCACGAATCCAATATGTTCTCCCTTTAACAAGCGGAAATTCACATCTTCAAAAATTGCACGGTCTCCAAAACCATGACTCAAATTCTTTACATTTAAAATACTCAATCAGACACTCCAAAAATTTTTTTTCAACATATCTTACTTGTTTTTGGCTTTTTTTTCAATGCTTGTTTTTTTCAGACGGTTCCCCTTGATCATGTGTCCACTTTTTTTGACTGCCCTAAAAACCAAAAGACCTTAAACCTGCTAAGAGGATTTAAGGCTAGGAAGTTCTATGCTATGTGTTCCACAAAACATCTGCGGTTAAAGACACTGCTTATCGTACTCTCTTGATTCCGAACTTTTCTAAGTAGACTTGTAAATTCGATTTTAAAGATTCTGCACTTTGATTGGAAAAAACAAAATCACCATTGTAAATTTGTTTGTAGAGCTTACTCCCTGTTTTTGACAAGATTTGATGCTGAGTAATATGTAAGCGCCCCCTCTTCATTTTTAGTGTGCTCTTCACTTCTTTATAATTTTCAGGATAAGTTTTGGACAGATGCTCAATTGTTCGAAGATAAGTATCTTTATGGTTTCGTCCTTGATAGTGAAAACCATCACTTAATTCAATAAAAAACTTCCTTTCTTGAATCGTTTCCGACGCCGTTGGCGCTGGTGTGCCTTGAAACTGCGGCTGAGCTTGCAGTTGAGATTGCGGCTGTACTTGCAGTTGAGATTGCGGCTGAGCTTTCAGTTGAGCTTGCGGCTGTACTTGCAGTTGAGCTTGCGTCTGAGCTTGCAGAAAAACTCCTGCTGTACTTTGTTCCCTCCTTGTATCTTTTCGCTTTTCCTGCTTAAACACCGTAATCCCAATGAGTTCAAGTAGAAAAAGGGCATTCTCAATATAAAGATTAGATTTTACTTTTTCTGATAGAGAAGCATTCGTTCTATTCCCTTTTTGTTTGTTTTCAATATGAAGTTTTCCGACTGTTTTCGCTTTTTCAATCAACTCTGACTCGATGTAATCTAAAGCACTACTGCTTAAGGAATTATCCTTTGTCGTGAAAAGAATACATTTCACCCAAAAGTCTTTCGTTTTATCGTGTTGTTTCACCCTCGTTTGCAATTCGGAAGCTTGACCGATATAGACTTCCGACTCCGATAATAAGAGGTAAATTCCCCAATAATTGGTTTCCTTTTTTTGGAATAGTTGATGAGTACTTTCTCTTGACGAAACGAACATGGTGCCATTCCAAGTACTGTCTTGCACAGTGAGCAACCCGTCCAAATTTCCATCCTCAAGTAAGAGCTCAATGATTTTCGCTGTCGCCATTTCTTACTCCTTATCGTCCTTTTAGGTGTACAATTCCTTGAGATAGCAAGGGATTGTACCTATACATAGTATAGGTGCGTTTTTGCTTCCATAGCAGATTTATTTCAAATTCAATTCGTATCACTCCCATTGCTGCTCTGGGAATACAGCTATGGGAATGCCGTTCAGCGATTCCTTTTTTCAAATCTATTCCGTATTACACATTCTTGCGAAGCTATCGTGAATTCTGAATAGCCCCCTTCCGTTTGTTAAAAGTGAAGGATTTGAACATTTCCTTAAAACGAGAGTCTCGTGCTAAAAAACGAGACACTCGAACTTTAAAACGAGAGCCTCGCACTAAAACACCCCTCCTTCAATTTGATATCACGACATGCCAGACCTTTAAAGCGAAAGTTTTCCGATTTTGAGATATGATACCTATATGTACAGGAGGATGATTATGAAGCTAATTTCATGGAATGTAAACGGCTTAAGAGCAGTTCAAAAAAAAGGATTTGAAGACATTTTTAAAGAATTCGATGCAGACATCATGGCGGTTCAAGAAACCAAACTGCAGGAGGGGCAAATCGACATTGATTTTCCAGGTTATTTTGATTATTGGAATTACGCAGAGAAAAAAGGCTATTCTGGTGTGGCGGTCTGGTCAAGGATCGAACCCATCCAAGTTACGAAAGGAATAGGCATTGAAGAACATGACCATGAAGGGCGAGTGCTAACGCTAGAGTTTCAAAACTTCTACTTCGTTGCTTGTTATACCCCTAACACCAAGCGAGATTTATCCAGATTAGAATATCGCCAGCTTTGGGAGGATGATTTCCTTACTTTCTTAAAGACATTGGAAAAACGTAAACCTGTTATTCTTTGTGGAGATTTAAACGTTGCACATCAAAATATCGATTTAAAAAACTGGAAAACGAATCAGAAAAATGCAGGATTCACACCTGAAGAAAGAGCGAAATTCAGCGCCTTGTTAGATTCAGGTTTCACTGATACTTTCCGTTATCTCTATCCAGAAAAAGAAGGCGCGTATTCTTGGTGGAGCTATCAATTTAATGCGAGGAAAACCAATGCCGGTTGGAGAATCGACTATTTTTTAACAAGCGATAGTTTGAAAGAAAAGATTGAAGATGCCGTCATCTATTCTGATGTAATGGGAAGTGACCATTGTCCCGTCGGCCTAACTCTAAGTGTTGAGGCTTAAGTGTTTCTTTTTACAAAAAAAATAAAACAAAGTAGACTAAATTTATAATAAAATTTTATGGAGGCGTACCATGACAGTTGATTTTAGCATTGATGAGCGTTTTACACTTGGGGGAATTCACCATGTAACCGCAATTACGAGTTCTGCTCAAAAAATTTATGATTTTATGACGGACATTTTAGGGTTACGTTTAGCCAAAAAAACAGTAAACCAAGATGATTATGAAACCTTCCATCTTTATTTTACAGATGAAGACGGAAATGCAGGAACAGATATGACGTTCTTTGATTTTCCAAATATTCCTAAAGGAACAAAAGGAACGAATAATATCGACCGCGTGAGTTTCCGTGTTCCATCGGATGCATCCGTTGATTATTGGTTGGAACGTTTAGATTCTTTTCATGTCTCGCACGGAGAAGTCTATGATTTCTTTGGAAAAAAAGCATTTGATTTTGAAGATTTTGATGAGCAGTACTACCGCATTTTGAGTGACGAAAAAAACACGGGTGTGAAAGGCGGAGTCACTTGGACGAAGTCGAATGTAGATAAAGCACATGGAATCATTGGTCTTGGAACATTGACCGTGAAAGCAGCCAACATGGAGCATATGGACTTGGTCATGAGTGATGTTCTTGGATTTAGAAAAGTCAGCGAGGAGGGGAATCAAACCCTTTATGAAGTGGCTGAAGGCGGAAATGGCGCTGGGGTTGTCATTCAGCATGAACCAGATCTCGAACAAGCATGGCAGGGATATGGAAATATTCATCACCTCGCCCTTCGTATTCCTACCTTTGAAGGTCTTCAATATTGGATTGAACGATTGAATAACTTCCGCTTCCCAAACTCAGGTTTCGTTGACCGTTTCTACTTCTCAAGCGAATACGTGCAAGTTGCCCCTCAAGTTTTATTTGAGATTGCGACAGACACACCTGGAGAAGCTGCTTTAGAAATGGCGAAAAATGGGGAGGGTAAAGTCTCAGGATATGATGAAGCACTTCATACATCTGGATTTTGGATTGATGAAAC
>JAITHN010000146.1 GCA_031279745.1 Streptococcaceae bacterium | reverse complement strand
ATTGCAGGAATTATGGAACTGATTATGCGCTCGCTTGCAGCAGTCTCTCTGACTATTATTTTTGGTTATGCAGGTGCTGCAGCCGCCAGCCCTCTTGCCTGGATTGGGAGCGTCGCCGTTTTACTTTATAGTTATTTAAAGGCGATGAAAAATCTGCGTAAAAAACAAGCAGAGATCGACGCTGTAGTTTCTGAACCAGAAACTCTAGATTCCCAAGCCGAATCGTTCAACATTAACGAGGAACGTTGAAACTCGAGTAATATTGTGATGCGCTTAAAAATAAAATTCGCTACCCTCTGATATGCAAGTGAACATAACGTACGCAACCCAACTAGCTCTTTCGTACGCATGATGAACGACAGTAAGCACCTTGTTATCCACATACAAAATCAAAAAAACTTGACCCAGGGTCAAGTTTTTTTCATTTTTTGGAAAGCTTGAAAAGCGCAAATTTAGGACAAATGCCCAGCTTGTTCAATTAGAGCTCTTGTTCACTAACCTCTATTGGTCAATTACAGCGCGTTCAATTACACCTATTGTTCAATTATAGTCATTGTTCAATTACTGCGCGTTCAATTATAGACATTGTTCAAATCCACGCTACTGTTCGAATATACGCTTATTCGCTTTTCGAAATATCAGCATGCAGTTTTTTTACATCAAATTTCGCCTTCAAAAATTCATTCGCCTGTACGGGAAAATCTTGTAACAGAGAATCAATCTCCCCGATTTCCGCAACCCCCTCTGCCAGTCTAAAGTCTAAGATATGTCCGCCGAATGTTTTGTCCTCAGACAAAAAGTGGAGATGGAAGCCTTTTACGCTTGCACCGTGAAACAATTCTGGCGTCCAAAAACCTACAATCATTCCTTCTACATCATCTTGCTCGTACTCTGGTTGATTTTTAGCAACTTCCACAAACGGCTGAGTAAAAGGTCTTTCTTGCTTGGGTGCTACACGCACATGCATTTTAGAAAACTTCCCTTGAATCCGTATTGCAGAAAAAAGATTCTGACTCGGCAACTCTTCTTCCAAGATTCTGAGCAACGGTTCACTGTCAATATTCCAATATCTTTTCAACTGAATGGAAGAAAAAGTCGTGACAGCTGCATAAGGTGTAGTGTCTTCATCGTTTAATCGGATCACTTCGTTCTTATCTGTTGCTAAGAACGCAGCTCCGTCAATCACAATCAGCTCACCATTTAACCCATCACTTGTCCCAATCCCAAAGTCCCCGTGTTTTAAAACATCTCCGATGGAAATCGTTCCTCCATAAAGTCCACTCATCAAACTCGCTAACGTATTGTGTTGAAATAATAAAGACATTCGCCGTCTCCCTTCCCGATAAAAATCATTTCATTATTTGTGCTTGCATTTCAATTTGCGTTCCACCTATTCGAAATCTAGTAAAGCACATTTCTGTAAATTCTAAAAAGAAAACGACCTATTTCTTAAAAATCATCTTTCAACCCCGAACAATGCCCACTTTTCTTTTATAGAAATAAAAAAAAAACGTGAGTTTCTTCCATTTTGATTTATAATAAAACAACAAATATGTTCTTAGTAAAATTATAGAATATCTTATTTTTATCTATTCTATATTTTATTTTTACATCTTCGTGAACCATCAAAGGAAACCAACTGGAGGTTAATGTTGCTATGAAAAACTTTGTTCTCGTGTCTCCCCATTTTCCAACAAACTTTTTACCCTTCGCTGCAAGGTTAAAGGAAAAAGGAGTCAACACTTTGGGATTAGGTGATGAACCTTACGACCTTTTACCAAATGAGTTGAAAGAAAACTTAACTGAATACTACCAAGTTTCAAATTTAGAAAATTATCATGAAGCACATCGTGCCGTGCAATATTTCGCTGAAAAATACGGGGAAATTCATAGAATCGAGAGCCATAACGAACACTGGTTAGAACTAGACGCCAAGTTGCGTACAGATTTTGACGTTTTTGGATATAAAGTCAACGACCTTGAGTCTATCAAGTTCAAGTCAGGGATGAAAAAAGTCTACCAATCCATCGGGCTAAAAGTCGCAAAAGGACGAGTGATTACTACTGATAGTGATGCAAGAAGTCTCGCAAATGAATTTAACTATCAAGTTATCATTAAACCGGATAACGGTGTAGGTGCGGGTGATACGCATAAAATCATGTCAGAAAATGATTTGGAGGCATTTCTTCAACATCGCATTCCTGAGGTTTCTTACATTATGGAAGAGTTTATTGAAGGAGATATTGTGACCTTCGATGGACTTACAGATGTTGATGGGAAGATCGTCTTCCATTCTAGCATGAACTACAACACTGCTGTAATCAACACCGTAATCACTGGAAACGACTTGTTCTTCTACGTCACAAAAGACATCCCAGAAGCCCTTTCGCAAATGGGGGAGAAAATCGTTCAAGCTTTTAATACAAAGGAAAGATTTTTCCATCTGGAATTCTTCCTGACACCTAGCGGCGAATATATCCCTCTTGAAGTGAATATGCGTTTGCCTGGTGGTTCGAGCATTGACATGATGAATTACGCAAATGACATTGATTTATTTGCAGAGTATGCAAATCTTGTTTCAACAGGTGCATTTCAAAACACAGCGAGTCGCCAATACTATTGCGCCTATGTTGCCAGAAATTATGAAAACAATCACTACCATCATAACGACAATGAAATCCGTGACCATCTAGGAGAGAATTTAAAAGAAATTTTGAGTATACCAGGAATTTTTGCTACTCTAATGGGAAATGTTGGCTACATTGTACGTGCTGAGACTACGGAGTCTCTTAAAGAAGCAATCGAATTTATTCAAGGAAAATACTAAATACGCAAAATACAAAGGAGAAAAATATGCATTTTGAATCAAGAAGTCACTATAGCGGGTCATTAGGACGTGAAATGTATTTCAATGTCTATGGTCATGCAGGTAAACCTATCATCGTCTTTCCTTCTTCTGGCGGAAGCCATAATGAGTACGCTGACTTTGGCATGATTGAAGCTTGTCAATCTTGGATTGACCGTGGCCTCGTCCGTTTTTATACTCCGCAATCCATTGACAGTGAAAGTTGGTTAGCGGATGGGAAGAGTGGGCATGATATGTCAAAAGCGCATAACGCCTATGACTCTTATATTATTCATGAATTGGTCCAACTGATTCGACATGAAAACCCTGAATACCCTCACGGACTTGGCCTTACTGGATGTTCAATGGGGGCATTCCACACCATTAATTTCGCCTTAAAACACCCTGATATTTTTGACACTTCTGTTGCACTCAGCGGAGTTTATGACGCAAGATTCTTTACAGGTGACTTTTACTCTGATGACGTAATCTACTACAACAGCCCACTTGATTTCTTATCTAACATGAACGACAACTGGTTTATCAATCAGTATAAATCAAACAGATTCATCATTTCTGTTGGTCAAGGTTCTTGGGAAGCGCCACATATCGCAGATACTCGCCGACTTCAGCTCGTTTTTGGATATAAGGGAATTCCAGGATGGTTTGACTACTGGGGACATGATGTCCCACATGATTGGAGTGCTTGGCGTAGACAAATGCCTCACTTCCTCGCAAACTTGGAAAACGATGGTTGGATTTAATTCTTACATGCCTCATCGGCTTACGATGGGGTATTTTTTTGTAATCTATCCCGTAGTTTTCGGGGGTAAATGGAGAGTCCACGAATGAATACACCTAAACCAATCCTGTACTCCGTGTTTCTCCCCTTCATTTTTGATATAATGACTAAAAGATTGAGTGGGAGAAACACGATGAAGAAATCAATTATTTTTATGCTCTTCCTTCTTTTTTTCATGGCTGGATCCATTGCCTTTGCAAAAGAAGAAAGCTATTCAGCTTCTACAAAAGACAAAACCTTACGTGTCTTTACTATAAAAAATCAAAGTGGCGCATTTTATCATTTGACTAAAAAGAAGGGCAAATTTCAATTAAAGAAAATCTCTAGTTTAAAAAAGTTTGGAAAAAACGCCTTTCTTGTTTCTAGAAAAGTCATCCTACTCAAAAAAAAGGGAGAGAGTTTTAAACTCTACCAAGTCAGCGTGAATGGAAAAATCGGATTTGTCCGCTTGGGGAATCTTCATTTATCTAAAAAACCTTACATGCTCAGCAACACCTACCTTGGAAAAAAAATTTCGCCATCTCTCCACCCGTGGAGCTATGCCTATAATCCAAATGTATTTCCTGCCTATCATGTCAACCAATCTAGACGACTTGTCAGCTTTCAAAGCGGGAGTGCTTCTCAAAAGAAATTAAACGATGTACGCATTCAAAAGAAATCTGTTTTAACGAAAGCAAGTCAAAACACATACTATGCTTTAAGAAAAGCTGAAATTTATCTTGCACCTGGGAAGACTTGCCTATTTTTCTACATTCAATCTGCAGATTACCGGACAACTGGTTGGATTGAAAAAAACAAGTTGATCAGTGGAGAAGTCTTTAAGAAAAAAGTCCTTTTCGAGAGCAATGGAAAGTCTTGGAAGGGAGTTAATGCGATGGTTGACCCCCTTCCAACTGATGCTCCAAATTATTATTACCAAAATCCTATTCCTGTGCTTCCCTCAAATGGAAAAAACATCTCCTCTTTTCCTTTAAAGGATTATTGGCGATTTGGAACACCTAATACAACGACGACTTTATCTCCTCTTATAAACACAACAAAGACCTCGCTTTCATTTAAAACTGGGTCAAACTTGCCTGAATGGGGTAGCAAAATCCAACTTTCTGCAGGAAAATCCATTTCTGTCGGAAGTTTTCAACAAATCCTAAATTTCAAAGGGGACCTCTATCTCACGTGCCAGTACGGGATCGGAAACGCACTTACTCAAAATGAAGCCGGATTTATTATGAAAATCAATCGAAGCGTGGTAAACAAAATCGGAAAATCAACAACTTCACTTCTTTCTCTCCTATCGTACAATAGGCCAGGAGCCAGACAATACTTGTTGAATGGAGATATTCAGTTCTTGATGGTCAACGACTTAGGGCATGGGGAAAACCTTTCCACGGATGGAACCAATCTTTACTATTTGATGAAAAAAGATTCAAGTGTAAAAAATGCGAATGCGGTAGATGTAACTCCCCAAAAACAGATGCGACTTGTTAAAATCTCTACTGACTTTAAAAAGGTCCATCGCCTTCCAGACTTCTATGTCAATCAGAAGGACGGGGTAACGTCACCCTTTGTCGCCGCTTCAAAATTCGCCTTTATCAACAGTCATGTCTTTTATTGCCTGTACTCATCAAACAGCTCGAGCTTGAGATATAAAGGGTATTATATGCTTCGCGGTGAAATAATGGATGAAAATAAGCCTCCCATTATTGAAAAATTCCCGCTAACGATTCAAAATAGAACTGGAGAATTTGTACAAGGCATGAGCTATGATGCCTATTCTAAAAAGTTGACACTTGTGGAAAATGGGACGCTTCTACGAATTGATGTTCCGCTATTGGAAAGCATTCGCGATCAGATTCTAGGTTCAACCCAAACTGGAAAACCGACAGACCAGTCAAATGTAAAATCACATCCCGTCAAAAATTTAGATACACTTCTCCCTCGAAAAGTGGGACTAGAAAATCTAGTCCTCTATGCAAAAATGAATAAAAACTTTGAGTTGGAAGGCATGACCAATGACAACAGCCGGAAGTTCTTATTAAAAGCGCAACGAGGGGAAATCATGGTGACAAAATAATCAAAACAAAAGCGCCGCCTGTGAGAAACTCTCACAGGCGGACTGCTTATTTAATTTAACGGTTGTTCAAATTCACGAACATAGCTTCCGTTGCTAAAACGTAAAAACTCTTCAAAATGCTTCGCCCAATAATACTCCCCGTGATGTTCACCTGAAAAAATATGCAAATGCAAATTTTCTAAAGGGGTCTGCCCCATCAAGAGAGCGCGCACATAATAGATGGAGCTATCAATATACGCTTGATTTATATCTTTTCCGCTTAAGCTTTCATCTGTATCATTTCCCTCTTCCGTACCTACTTGGATATACACTCGAGTATCCGGATGAAGAGGATGCTCTTGAACATAAGTCAAAAATTCACGTTCACTCAAAAATGAAGCAAGAGAGAAAATGCCAAGATTTCCAAAAATTTCTGGATTTCTAGACCCTTGATAGGCTGCAATCAATCCCCCTAGAGAGCTTCCAGCTAAAAGTGTATTTTCACGGTCACTTTTTGTTCGATAGGTTGAATCAATAAAAGGTTTCAGAGTAGAAACAAACCATTCTGCATAATCTTCTCCGCCCCCGCTATTCTCAACTGATGCTTCGCCTGGCGTTTCAAACGGTGTATATTCAAAATATCGGTCAAAACCGCTATTGTCTACTGCAACGACGATAACATCTGCTAAATCCTGATGCTTTTTCAAAAGCTTGATAATCTTCCAAGAATAGCCTGCATAGGCCTCTTTACTATAGAAAATATTTTGTCCATCATGCAAATATAAAACAGGAAAGGATTCACCTTGCCTTGTCTTATATTCATTTGGCAAAAGGACGCGGACTCGCCTTTTTCCTTCAATATTCGGTAGAGAGAAGAAATGTTCCTCCAGCTCTAAAT
>JAITHN010000043.1 GCA_031279745.1 Streptococcaceae bacterium | reverse complement strand
AATTTCATCAAAAACGATTGTGCCCTGCTTCTTGTTTTTTGAAAAAATGGTTTTTAAAGCGAGTAGAACTCTGCTCATTTCCCCGCCTGAAGCTACCAAAACGAGCGGTTTTAATGACTCTCCTTGATTGGTCGTGAGGTAAAATTCTACGCTATCAATCCCATCAGCTTGCACTTTCAAATAGTCTGACGTTTGAAAAGCCACTTGAAAATCAGATTTTTCCATATACAAGTCGCGAAGTTCACGCAAGATATCTTTTCTAAGTGTGGACGAAACAGCTTGCCTCTGGGCACTCAGCGCTTCTCCCAAGACCCATGTTTCTTTCCTAAGCAGTTTTGCTTCCATTTCGAGCGTTTCAAGATTCTTATCACTTGCCGTCATGTCGCTCAATTCGGTCGTGATTTCATCATAATAGTTCAAAATATCTGCAATACTTTCCCCGTACTTCTTCTTTAATTTTTGAATAACCCCAATTCTCTCTTCAACATAGAATAGGCGTGCCTCGTCAAAACTATCAGCATCTGCATAGTTTGAAATTTCATGTGCAGCATCTTCTATAATCGCACGTCCATTTTCAAGACTTTCATAAATCCCTTCATATTTTGGTGAAAATCCTCGAATACTTTCTATCTTAGAAAGGACGCTAGATAATTCAGACAAAATTGTCGTTTCCCCTTCCAAGAGAAATGCATTGGATTCAACAAGTGCAGCATTGATTTCTTGGAAATTAGAGAGGACTTCCAATTCTTCTTCGAGCGTCTCCTCTTCCCCTCTTTCAAGATTCGCTTCTGCAATTTCTTGACTCTGAAAATTGAGCATGTCTAAGCGCTTTTCAAAATCCATGCTCGAGCGTTTCATCGTTTTATACTGGGCAAGCTTTTTCGCATATTCCGTATACTTTTCAAGATATGCTGTTTTCGCTTCTTGAAGCGCTGTACCTCCGAAACCATCCAATAGTTCCAAATGCTTCGTTTCATCCATTAAGTCTTGATGATCATGTTGCCCTTGAATATCCACGAGATGTACGCCGACTGATTTCAATCCTTGAAGCGTCACAATTTGACCATTGATTCTACTGACGCTCTTCCCGTTTCGATTTAAATCCCTTTGCAGAAGAAGCTCGCCTTCATTCCATTCAATCCCAAGATGATGAAGAGCATTTTGAATCGTCGTATTATTTTCGGAAACTCTAAAAAGACCTTGAACAACCGCTTTTTCTTCCCCATCCCGAATAAACTCACTTCGTCCTCTCGCACCTATCAAAAGTCCAAGTGCATCCATGATGATTGATTTCCCCGCACCCGTTTCACCAGTCAGCACGCTCAAGCCCTCTTTAAAAGAGAGAGAAAGCTCAGGGATAATCGCGAAATTTTTGATCACAATTTCTTGCAGCAAACTTTTTCCTTTCTACCCTAACTGCTCATGGGCATGTTTAACGACGTCTTCAATTACGGATTCTGTCACGTGATACTTTTGATCCTCCAACTTTTGTAAAAATAGCAAGAATTCAATATTCCCTTCTCCACCAGTAATAGGGGAATGACTGAGCCCCATCGTCGAGAACCCAATCTCTTTTGCGTATTCAACCGTCTTTTTGATCACTGCCGTATGGACAGACTTGTCTTTCACAATGCCCTTTTTCCCAACATTTTCTTTCCCGGCTTCAAACTGTGGTTTCACCAACGCCATCGTCATCCCCCCTTCCAACAAAATATCAAAAAGAGGTGGAAGAATAAGAGATAGTGAAATAAATGAGACATCAATCGTGCTCATATTTGGCAGTCCATCAGAAAAATCTTCCGGTTTGGAATAGCGGAAATTTGTTTGCTCCATCACTTTGACTCTCGGATCATTCCTGAGTTTCCAAGCAAGTTGATTGGTTCCAACATCGAGTGCATAGACAAGTTTCGCCCCATTTTGAAGAGAAACATCTGTAAACCCACCTGTGGATGCACCAATATCCAAAACAGTTTTTCCTGAGAAATCTAGGTCAAAAATTTGAATTGCTTTTTCAAGCTTTAATCCCCCTCTTGAAACATAGGGGAGTACGCTTCCTTTCACACGAAATTCTGTCGTTTCCTCCACTTTTATGCCCGGTTTATCAAATCTTTCACCGTTTTTTGCATCCACAAGTAAGCCCGCCATAATCGCGCGTTTTGCTTTTTCTCTCGTCTCAAACAATCCTGAACGAACAGCTAAAATATCTACACGTTCTTTGCCCATTATCTACCTCGTATTCTATCTTTCGCTGACCTGCTGCAGACTCACTTTCTTGCTTTCTACGAAAATCAAAAATTGAAGCGCCGTCTGGTTTAAAAATGCAAATTGATCGGTAAGTGCATCTTGGCCCAACTCTGCTAAAACGACTTCCTCTCCATAATCCCCTTGAATATATTCATCGATAAGTTTTACTTTATGAACTTTCGCACAAGGACCAATTACGAGATCATGTTCCACCGTATCCGCCATCCTCTTCCGATTGAGCTCAATAAAATTCAGCCACTCCTCATCGGCATGTTGAAAAAAGCGACAATTGAGCGTCGAAATTTTCTCATCATCAAAGGAAAAGACGTTCACGGTCGGAATTCCCCATCCTTTTTTTTCCGTTACTTCTTTTGCCCAAATCCCCGCCTGAACCTCATTAGAGGTGAGATAAAAACCAACGCCAAAGTCACTTGCAATCGCATTTCTCTGAACGATGGGATGTTGAATTTCCATATTGCTACCATGAAAAAGCATTGTCATGTCCAAACCTCCAATTCAATCCATCCGTTTCCAACACCTGCAGCTAACGAATACGGCGTTTCATCCCGTTTCGTTAGATTGTAAACTGTAACGGCTTATTGTCCCTCATCCAACCTTAAGCTCTCAATCAAAGAATATAGGTTTTCTAATCCGACTCTTTTTTCAATCGATTGAAGGCTGGACTCTGCCAAGTTCAACTCTGAATTGAGCGCTGATTTCGCTCCTTCAAGTTGTAAAAGTTTCACATAGGTGCTCTTATCCATGATCATGTCTTTCCGAGCAGTTTTGCCAAGTTCATCACTTGACAAGGTCACATCTAAAATATCATCTCGAATCTGAAAAGAAAGCCCTAGTCTGAAAGCGAAAGATTCCAAGTCTTTCGACTCCATCCCCAAGCGGTGAAGCGCCGCCTTTACAGATAAAAGAATCAACCCACCCGTCTTTTTTTTGTGAATGTTTTTGAGTTCTTCTAGAGTGCTTTCCTTCTCCTCACCTTCAATATCAAGAACTTGACCCGCAACCATTCCCATTTTACCAACACCAGAGAACGCCGCAAAATCCTGAATGATTCCCATTTTTTCGGTATTTTTAGCAACGGTTAAAAACGCCAAGCTCAGAAGTCCATCTCCTGCAAGAATGGCAATTGCTTCACCAAATACCTTGTGATTGGTCGGCTTCCCACGTCTCACATCATCATTATCCATGCTTGGCAGATCATCGTGAATGAGCGAGTATGTATGAATCATCTCAATAGCAGAAGCAATTTTATAGTCTGACTCACGAATGGTTCCAAAAGCGTCCACGACTGCCAAATAGAGCATTGGGCGGAATCGCTTTCCTCCTGCTCTTAACGAGTATAGCATCGCTTCTTTCAATGTTTCAGCATCAGTTTCTTCCGACACGATTTTCTCAAGAGTTGTCTCAAGTTCCTTTACATGCTGCTCAGAAAACTGTTTAAATTTCTTCTTCACTAGAAACCTCTTGATCACCCTTCATAATCTTCATGAT
>JAITHN010000132.1 GCA_031279745.1 Streptococcaceae bacterium | reverse complement strand
TGGGATTGGACAAAGCCTATACGATAAAAAGCCATTTGTTGATTCCACAAGGGTATGAAAACAATGTATTGAGCTATTTATTGAATTTTCAACAAATCACCCCATTTTATGAAACGATGTACCAGGACTCTGTACCTTATGAAGTAGGAGATATTTTTATTGTTGGGGATCCTGACTGGACACATCCGGACTTCCCCTATGGCCTGGCTTTATTTGACCCCTTGCATAATACGGCGGTTATCCTAGGACTTCGATATTTTGGCGAGTTTAAGAAAGGAACGTTAACACTTGCATGGGCTGCAGCGCATAGAAATGGATTTGTAGCGAGTCACGGTGGGATGAAACAGTATACGTTGTCAGATGGAAAGAAGTACACGATGGCGGCTTACGGACTTTCAGGAAGTGGGAAATCAACGATTACGCTTGCGAAGAATACAGATAAATACGATGTCACAGTTCTTCACGATGATGCCTTTGTCATTTCCAAAATAGACGGGTCAACGACAGCACTTGAGCCCGCGTATTTTGATAAAACACAGGACTATCCAATGGACAGTGATGCAGTGAAGTATTTTCTCACCTGTCAAAATGTTGGAGTGACGTGTGATCTCGAAGGGAAAAAAGTGTTAGTCACTGAGGATATTCGTAATGGTAATGGACGAACAGTGAAGTCAAAATTGGTGACACCGAATAGAGTCGATCATTTGGCTGAGAGCATTGATGCCGTTTATTGGATTATGAAGGACGATACTCTTCCGCCGATTGTGAAAATCGAAGATCCAACCTTGGCTGCAGTATTTGGTTTAACGCTTGCAACGAAGCGTTCCACTGCTGAGAATGTGGTCGGGAAGGTGGATATGGACGCTTTGGTAATCGAGCCTTTTGCCAATCCATTTCGTGCATACGCACTTGGAGAGGATTTTGAAGACTTCAAGTCACTTTTTGAAAAGACGCATACGGATTGCTATATTTTAAATACGGGCTTCTTTAATGGTGAAAAAGTAAAACCAAGACACACGCTCTCTTCTATTGAGTCCATTGTTGATGGAGTGGATGAATGGGTTGATTTTGGACCGATTCAAGGAGTGAAGTACATGCCGATTGAAGGTTTCCATCCTGACTTTGAAGATGAGGACTATGTCAACCAATTGATTTTCAGAATGCAAAACCGCTTGGACTTCATCTTGCAGAAAAAAGAAGAATTGGAAGGCTTCCATGCCCTTCCAGATGGAACAGAAGATGTGGTTCAATCTATGATTCAGACATTAAAAAATAGTGTAACCCCTGTAGTTTAGGGGCACGTTTCAATCTTGAAATTCGCTCCACTTAAAAGTTTAACGCACAAAAACAGAGTAGTGAGAAACTACTCTGTTTTTGTGCGTTAATGCACTAGATTTTGAGAAGTCATTCGGCTAAAGATTCCTGTTTGAAACCCCTTCACGCATTTCTTTTTTAGCTGTTGCAAGCATAAGACGGATGCGGTTTAGCTGGTTAACAAAACTTGCTCCAGGATCATAGTCGATGGGCGCAATATTCGCTTTTGGATATTGCGAGCGAAGTTCCTTGATAACGCCTTTCCCTACCACGTGATTTGGCAGGCAACCAAACGGCTGCATACAAACAATATTGTTGACGTCTTCTTTTAGCAATTCTATCATTTCACCCGTCAAGAACCATCCTTCCCCAGTATGGTTTCCAGGAGAGATAATTTTTTCAGCATTTTCAGCGATTTCATAGATGGAAGTGATTCCTTCAAAGCGTTCGCTTTGGATTAAAGCCTTGTTCATTGGCTTTTCAATCAGCTCAATCAATTTGATGCCGACCTTAGCAAACTGTTTCGCTCTTTGGCTCATTCCAAGATGTTTATGTCGCCAAATTTGATTGTAGAGCGAGTAGTTCATAAATCCGATAATGTCAGGAACGACGACTTCAGCTCCTTCAGATTCCAATAAACGAACAATATCGTTATTTGCAGTTGGAGAATATTTGACTAAAATTTCTCCAACCACTCCAACTTTCGGTTTTACCTCATCTGTAATTGGAAGCGTGTCAAAATCATGAATGATTTGCTTCATATTTCGATTAAATTGAGTAAACGAACCGTTTCTCACATTCGCTTTCACTTTTTTCTTCCATTCTTCATGTAACCTATCTGCACTTCCTTCAACCAATTCGTAAGGACGCGTGCGGTAAACGACTCGTTCAAACAAGTCTCCGTACATGAACGAAACGACAAAACGTTTAAGGAAGGGAAGTGTCCAAGAGAAACCAGGCGTTTCTTCCACCCCTTTATTTCCCATTGAAATGGAAACTACAGGAACTTGAGGAAATCCAGCATCTTGCAACGCTTTTCGAAGAAGTGGAATGTAGTTCGTTGCACGACATCCTCCGCCTGTTTGCGTCATGACAACAGAGACATTTTCCAAATCATATTTTCCAGAGTTCAAGGCTTCAATGAGCTGTCCAATTGATAGAATAGCCGGATAACAAGCATCGTTGTTCACATATTTTAGCCCAGTATGGACACTCATCTCGTCCTTTGCGGGAAGGGTGACAACGTTGTATCCGCTCGCCAAGAAAGCTTCATCCAATAATCCATCTTGGTGAATTGGACTAAGCATGGGCATTAAGAGCGTATGTTTCTTTTTCATCTGTTTCGTAAAGATGACATTTTCAGCTTGTTTCAAGATTTTTTTCGGAATGAAATTTTGTTTTTCTCGTTCAATTGTTGCAGACTTCAAGCTTCGAACACGGATACGTATGGCACCGAGGTTACTTCCTTCATCAATTTTTAACGCGGTATAGATTTTTCCATGTTGTTGCAAGATTTCTTCAACTTGATCGCTTGTTACCGCGTCCAATCCACAACCAAAAGAGTTCAATTGAACAAATTCAAGATTTGGAGTGCGGGCGGTGACTCTTGCTGCAGCGTAAAGTCTGGAATGGTATACCCACTGATTGACGACACGCAGATTGTCCACATTTGCCAAATGGGAAATGGAATCTTCGGTGAGGACATGGAACCCTTCTTGGGTAATGATATTTGCGATTCCGTGATGGATTTCTGGATCTAGGTGATAAGGTCTACCAGCAAGGACAATCCCTTTTTCCCCATGCATTTTCATACGAAGAAGCGTATCTTCTCCAAGCTGTTGAATCTCTTGCTTGAATTTTTCAAGTTCAAGAAATCCCTTATTCAAAGCTAGCTCAATCTCACTTTTAGTAATTCCGTCAAGACGGAATAGGTTGGTGAAATTATTGATTAAACTTTGTTTATCTGCCAAATTCAAGAAAGGAGAGAGATAATCAATTTGACCATCACGAATTTCATCGACATTATTGCGTAAAACTTCAGGATAACTTTGAACGATTGGGCAGTTGTAATGGTTATCTGCATCCTTATCTTCGTCTCTTTCAAAGATAATTCCTGGATAGAAGATACGTTTCACGCCGTCGTTAATAAGGGATTGAATATGGCCGTGAGCAATTTTCGCTGGATAACAAACGGTGTCGGATGGAATGGTTTCCATCCCTTTTTCATAGAGTTCTTTATTGCTTCTTGGCGAGAGAACGACACGGAAGCCAAGATTGGTAAAGAATGTATGCCAGAGCGGATAGTTTTCATAAATATTTAAGACACGAGGAATTCCTATTTCACCGCGCGTTGCTTTAGATTTGCTTAAAGAACGATATTGGAACAGGCGTTTGTATTTTGCATTTACCAAGTTTACTTCTTTCGGCTTTTTGGTGATTTTCACATCCATCACACTCTGGGCGCCTCGCTCACATCGGTTTCCAGAAACGAATTTTCTACCATCTGAGAAGAGGGTAAGCGTTAATTTACAATGGTTTTCACAGAGACTGCAATTCATAAATTCACGTTCTGTTTGGAATTCAGTCAGCTCAACAAGTGAGAGAAGGGTTGAAGGCGTGTCGTCAAGTTTACGTTCTTTCGCAATCAATGCACTTCCATATGCACCCATGAGTCCTGCGATAGAAGGCCGAACGG
Organism: Streptococcaceae bacterium; assembly: GCA_031279745.1. Lineage (GTDB taxonomy): Bacteria > Bacillota > Bacilli > Lactobacillales > Streptococcaceae > Pilibacter. Next base: position 670 of record JAITHN010000132.1, on the reverse strand, counting down.
CTGTGCGTCCCGTCACGATTTCGAATGCTCGAAGAATCGCTTCATTATAGAAGGTACCACCTTGGACAACGATTTTTTCGCCGAGTTCCTCAGGGCGTTTGACTTTGATTACTTTATAAATGGCATTTTTGATAACGGAATAACTAAGCCCTGCCGAAATATCAGCCACACTTGCGCCTTCTTTTTGTACTTGTTTGACTTTTGAATTCATGAAAACCGTGCATCTCGAACCTAAATCGACCGGATTTTTTGAAATGATGGCTTCCTTGGCAAAAAGTTCTACGGGATAGTGAAGTGATTTAGCAAATGTTTCAATAAATGAACCACAACCAGAAGAACAAGCTTCGTTCAACTGAATGCTTGAAAGAGCACCATCCTGGATGCGCATCGCTTTCATATCCTGCCCGCCTATATCAAGGATGAATTCAACGCCTGGCAAGAAGTGGTTGGCTGCTTTATAATGCGCCATCGTTTCCACTTCAGAGGTGTCAATCCTTAAAGCGTTTTTGATCAATTGTTCTCCGTATCCCGTCACAGATGCGTTTGCAATATACACGTTTTTTGGAAGAGTTTTCAAAAGGGAGGTCAATACCTCAATGACGTTTTCAAGAGGTTGCCCATCGTTGTTTCCATAATGTTCAAACAATAAGCGTTCGCTCTCATCTATGAG
>JAITHN010000028.1 GCA_031279745.1 Streptococcaceae bacterium | reverse complement strand
GCAATACTTTATTTTTATTCCTCCTGAGGCGAACGGTAATCACTCCACCATCCGGAGAATATTTGATCGCGTTATTCATCAAATTATCTATCACTTGATTCATACGGTCAGTATCGATTTCCACCCATAGTGATTCCTTTGTAAAAAAGCGTTTAATTTCAATGTTTTTATCAGGGAAGTCTTTGATAATCATGTCAAAGCGGTCGAGCAAATAATTTAAGAAGTCATTGAAATTCACCAGCTCTTTTTTCAAAGTAATTGCGCCAGCATCCATTCTAGAGAGGTTGAGTAAATCGGTAATCATCCGCATCATTCGATTGGCTTCTTCCAAGCTTGTTGCCAAAAAATCCGGTGCTATGGACGGATCTTTATACGCCCCATCACTTAGCGCTTCAAGATAGCTCTTCATGCTCGTTAAAGGCGTACGCAATTCATGTGAAACATTGGATACAAACTGCTGCCGCTCGCGCTCGTTTTTTCTCGTTTCGGTCACATCATGAAGTACAGCAACCAATCCAGAAATAAATCCGCTTTCTCGACGAACAACAGAGAAATCAACATGAAGCGTTAACACTTCTCCGTCTTTATTCTCCACATCTACAATAAAATCACTCTTCTCTTCAAGTATTTTTCGGATGGAATGCGTTTCCTGAATCCCTAAAAGATCTAATACACTTTTACCCAGTACGTTGTCTCGGTCAACATTTAATAGGGAAATCGCCATTTCATTTAACATAAGAATATGTCCGCGGCGGTCGGTTGATACAACTCCATCCGTCATGTGAGAGAGAATCGTATCCAGTCGATTTTTTTCGTTTTCAATACTCTCCTGCGTTGTTTCGATTTTTTTCGAAAGCATGTTAAATGTCATGCCAAGTTGGGACAACTCATCATTTCCAAATATTTCAAGCTCTTTTGAATAATCCCCTCTTGAAATCCTATCCGCCGCCCATTTCATCTCTAAAATCGGTTTTGTAATCGAACGACTGATGAAGAGGGCTACAATAATCGAAATTCCGGCAGAAATTAAGGTTGCACTTAGGAAAATCAAACTGACATTTCGTATATCTCCGTAAATTCTCTCGATATCACTCTTCACAAAGATAGCACCAACTGTGGTATCTCCATTTGGATTGAGGATGGGTTGAACATTAATGTACACACGTTTGCCATCCTCCACCCGCTCTATGTGCTTTAGGGAATAGTCAAATAAATCCCGATTGTCGCTTTTTTTCTCTAATAAATTTTGAGCTTTTTCTCCGAGAGCAGCCCGGACAATTCCGCTATCATCCACCACGATAATTTCAAGCGTGTCTTCCATAGAGAAATTATAAATTTGATTTTGAATGTCGTGGTCCACATCATCTGCATGATTTTGAACGACTAATGCTCCGGACAAATTGCTTGCCAACTGCTCGACCCTAGGGTTGATTCCATCTTTGAAATTTTGAATATTTGTTTTTTCCAGAGTATTAATAAAGTAATTTCCAATTAGCTCAATTGAAATAAGCAGTAACAAAATAAATGCTACTGCTATCTTGAAACTCACAGATTGCCAAAATCGAGTCTTCTCTTTCATTGAACTCCCTTCATCCTAATCTTGTTCAGGATTGTGCATATAATATCCAACACCCCGACGTGTCACAAGGTAGATGGGTTTTCCAGGCGTATCTTCTATTTTCTCTCTAAGACGGCGAACGGTTACATCCACCGTCCGAACATCTCCAAAATAATCATAGCCCCAAACCTTTTCTAGCAAATGCTCCCTCGTCATCACTTGCCCTAGATGTTTGGTCAAATAATAAATCAATTCAAATTCACGGTGGGTCAACTCAATTTTTTCCCCACGTTTAGAAATAATGTAAGCATTGGGGTGAATCATCAACTCCCCAATCGCTAAATCTTCCACTTTTTCCACCTCATCCGCACGTGGCGCGGTATTTCGACGAAGATTTGCTTTTACACGAGCAACCAATTCTCGATTTGAAAATGGCTTCGTCACATAATCATCTGCACCTAGCTCCAATCCTAAAACTTTGTCGATTTCAGAATCTTTTGCGGAAACCATAATAATAGGTGTATCCAAGGTTTTTCGAATTTCACGCGCCACTTCCAAACCGTCTTTCTTTGGCAGCATCAAGTCCAAAAGGATCAAGTCTGGAGATTCACTTTCCACTTTTTCAAGTGCTTCTTCTCCGTCGAAGGCCGTGACCACTTGATATCCTTCTTTTTCCAAATTGAATTTTACAATATCGCTAATCGGCTTTTCATCATCTACTACTAAGATTTTTTTCATCATTTCTCCTTATTTTTCGAGATAAAACTCAAATCGATTTCCAACGTACTGGCTTCGCACATATTCAAAGACGTTCATATCCTCAAGATAGGTGACTTGTCGAAGGCGCAAAATAGCAGATTTTTTATCAATACTCAAATATTCACTGATTTTGTCATTTGAAACGCTTGCCGAAATGGTTTGCTCCGCACTCCCAATTGAATAGCCGTGCTTTCTAAGCGTTTGATAAAAATGATTGGTTACTTCTTCCTTTGAAAACACTTTGGCAATTCTTTCTGGAATCGTCGTCACCTCAAAACAAATCGGCAAGTCGTCCGCATAGCGAATGCGCTCCATTCTGAGGACCCTTTCTCCAGGTTGGAGGCGAAGTTTTTCAATTTCGCTTCTGGTCGCGCTCGTATAGTAATAACTCACTGTTTTACTCGATGGCACCTTGCCAATATTTTCCATAATTTCGGTAAAACTTGTCGTCCCTGTCATTTTTTCTTGCACGCGTTCCCTTGAAACATAAGTTCCACTCCCAAGTTTTCGCTCGATAATCCCCTCATCGCTCAACGCTTGAATTGCTTGTCGAAGGGTCATTCTACTCACCTTGAAAAGTTGAGAAAGCTCGCGCTCGCTTGGGAGCTTGTCCCCAACTTTCCATTCCCCTTCTTCAATTCTTTTCTTAATTTCATCATGAATTTGAATGTATACAGGCTGATTCATAAGGTCTCCTTTCTTATAAATTGGTATAGGTCAATTTTACCATAATCCATGAGTAACAACCTAAAAATAAGACAAATCATGAATAAAATACATTTAGACCAATTACAGTCAAATGCCCATTCCCGATTAATTTCACGATCAGCTGACTCATGTCTTCCGCAGTCATTTCTTTTTTGGAATCATTGACCCACCATCGCAAGGTCGAAAGAAAAATTCCCGTCATATATTCAATAATAAACTCAATTGGAACGTGAGTAACATTGTCTTTCACCTCAAGAGAATCAAAAATCGCTTGATACTTTTCCCTTAAAGCCGCACCGAATTTACGTTGAATGAATTCTGCGCTCCCACCCTCTAAAAGAATCTTCGCCCATGCGGGATCTCTGTCGATTTCTTTATAAAAACGAGTCAATAGAATTTCTATTTTTTTCATTTGAAGTACCCGTTTTATCAATATCATCTCTCCGTCAATCACCGTGGTAAATTTTTCAATAAATTCATCAATGATGGACTCGAATAAATCTTCCTTGTCTTTATAATGCGCATAAAAAGTGGCTCTGTTGATCATCGCCACCTTTGCAATGTCTTGAACCGTAACCGCTTCTACACCTTTTTCTGCTGCTATCACAAAAAACGCATCCCATATGGCTTTTTTCGTTTTTACTACTCTTAAATCTATTTTCATTTTCACATTTTTCTCAAATAAACAACAGTTGTTTTTTCTTTGTTGTTTATTCATCACTTTCAATTATTCTGAGTATTGTTTCATGTGAGGAATTTCACTAAACTGAGTGTAATGAATTATATCAAACAAAGTGTTGTTTTTCCAACAACTGTTCTAGGGGGTTTTTATATGTTTTATGCAGGAATGGATATTGGCTCTACCACGGTTAAATTGACCGTTTTCAACGAGAAAAATGAACTCCTTTTTTCAAAATATGAGCGTCATTTTTCAGATGTGAAAACGGCTACACTCAAAATTTTAGATGAAGCTGCCACTCTTTTTGGGTTGGACGCAAATTTAAAATTAACGATTACAGGTTCTGGAGGGATTGGACTTAGCTCAGCACTTGATATTCCTTTTGTACAGGAAGTCATCGCTTGTACACGTACGATTGAAGAAATTCTTCCAGAATGTGATGTTGCCATTGAATTGGGCGGTGAAGATGCAAAAATTACTTTCTTTGATGGGTGCTTGGAACAGCGGATGAATGGAAGTTGTGCAGGCGGAACAGGTGCATTTATCGACCAAATGGCAAGCCTACTTAAAACAGATGCGACAGGACTCAATGAATATGCCAAAGGGGTTCAAACCATCTACCCAATCGCCAGTCGTTGCGGTGTGTTTGCAAAGACGGACATTCAGCCTTTAATCAATGAAGGGGCAAGAAAAGAAGATATTGCTGCGAGCATCTTCCAAGCCGTTGTCAATCAAACCATTGCGGGACTTGCGAGTGGTCGAAAAATCAAAGGAAAAGTCGCTTTCTTAGGAGGCCCCCTTACCTTTTTAAGCGAGCTTAGAAATCGATTTATTGAAACGCTTCAGATTGCTGAAGACGATGTTCTCTTCCCAGAGAATTCACAGCTTTTCGTGGCCCATGGTGCTGCGCTCTTTTCTACAGATGCAGAAGGCAAAACAATTGCCTCCTTGATTCACAATCTCAAGAAAAATGAAAGTGAAGCCCTTCAAATCAACACCTTCCTTCAACCTTTATTTGAAACGGAGGACGACTAT
>JAITHN010000048.1 GCA_031279745.1 Streptococcaceae bacterium | reverse complement strand
ATGCGTAAAACGAGAAACAGAGACTTGAAGGGGGTAGCTGCAAACATTTTTGAATATAACATCATACCCAATTCCTCCATCACCGGGTTTCATAGGTTTAGGCTGACTACAACCGAAGCAAGTCATTAAGCAAAGGAATAGGAAAAATTTGCTCATATACATCCCCCTTTAATCTTCGAAAAAAACGCGAGAAAGCCAAAGCAATCCTTTGACATCACTTTCAGAAGCGATAGATACATAAGCCAGCGAGCAGGAAGAATTTTTTCATTTTACTTTGGGCAGAGTGAGGGGTCGCTAATTGTCCATTTAAAACGGAATCTTTCACTCTTATAATCAGCCTTTTTCAATGTATTCAATAGCTGTTGCTTATCTAAAATACGTTCTTTATCATCTGCCGTGATTGTTAACCTGTAGTCGTCTGGAAGGCACATTACACCACTAGCCCAAGAAGATGTTCTTATTGTAAAAAATTTGCTCGCATCTGTGCAATCGACAGCCACTACAACTATTGCCTCATTTGGATTCAAATACCCTTCTGATACGACATACTCTATATATTTTGGAGATGAAACATTTATAGGGTAATCGCAAGCATTTTTCAATATGACTGTATACCCGGCTTCTAGTCGGGATGTACAACCAAACAATATAAATAAACCTGCAAGCAGGAAAATTTTCTTCATTTTACTTTGGGCAAAGCGAGGGGTCGGAGATTTCAAAATCATAAACCGCAAAATTTGCCGAGCTAATGGATTCAGATCGTCTCAAGACACTTAAAAACTGTGTCTTGTCTAAAGTGATTTGATTGTTATCGGCACTGATCTCCAAAACATAGCTCTTTGGCAAGCACCTTTCCAACTCATTAATTGTTGAAACAAATGCCTCTATCGTAAAAATACCACGTGTTCCTGAACAAATAAAATAGGGCAACACATTAACAGCTTCGCCCTCGTTCAATACCTGGTTTAACTCAATCGCCCCAAATTCATCACTCGCTAAAACCCGAATGGGGTAGCCGCATGTATTTTTGATATTGGCATTGTAAGTAACCATTGACATATCTGCACGCACACTTACAGAAAACATTAACAACGGGAGAAAGAGAAATTTGATCATTTTAGGGCAGTAATCATATCATCTTCACTTTGTAGTACTTCAACCATTCCTATCACCGAGTCTTTACCAGTTCCAAGAGCATCTGAATGCCCGGATCGTTCATGTCGAATTCCTTGCCTAATTCATCTATGATCGACTGTTGTGCATTTGCGGTCCTCCCGTTTCTTTGCATATCTTCGAGTTTATTTAAGCGCGTAATTGCTGCGACATCACGTACTATTGCGCGTTTGTCCTTGCTGTAGCGTTTGTATATTTCATCGAATGCGGCCAAGGATTCATCTCTTTTACCTTCTTCCATGAGCCATAAAGCATCGACGACCAGATCAATGAGTTCATTGTTTTCATTGATCTCATCAAGGATGTATTCCATCACGATTACCCTGTTGATGTCATCAGGCATGCCGTACTTTCTGGCGTAAGCCATCGCCATCAGAATTCCGTAATAATTCCTGAAGGCCTCTCTCCGCTTTTTGAGTTCTTCCATGGCTTTTTCCGCAATTTCTTCCTGAGACTCCGGACAGAGTGACGAATTGGAGATTGTCAAACAAACACCACTACTGTGGCCAATCATCGAATTTTCAAGTTCTTCAAGAAAGTAGTTTCTGTCAAACTCAGTTTTTTTGCCACCAGCATATACCTCCAGTTTGTAGAGTGAAGGAACGCTGTATTTGGAGTTGGAAAACCCACATACTTCAAACACGGGAAGGGATTTGTCAACATCCAATTGCTGAGTTATTACTGTTTCAGATGGTTTATTGGTGTTGTTGGTATGGTGATACGAAACTATTTGAATGGGGATGTCGCATGGATTATGAAGACTCAGAGAAAAATTAAATTTTTTCTGAGGACTACAGCCTGCCAGTAGTTGAAAACAGAGTAGTAGTAATATTTTTTTCATTTTGGGCAAAGCGAGGGGTCACTGATTGTCCACATATATTGAGTAGACTTCCCCTGAGTTTCAATTTCAGAGCGTTTCAATATTTCAAGAAATTTTTCCTTATCCAAACTGATACGTTTCTCGTTCGCACTGATTTCAAATAGGTAGTCATATGGTAAGCATCCACGATGCAGCTCATTTATAGGAGACACGAAAGCATCTATTGTAAAAGGCGTACGACTCCCTCGGCAAACATCATTAAGAACTCTCACAGTTTCACCCACCGCAATAAATCTGTCCAACGGCTTGGACACGTCTCCATAACGAGGAACAGAGATTTGTACAGGATAATCGCAGACATTTTTGAAGTCTGCATGAAAACCAACCAATGACATAGCACACCCAGACGTCATGAACGAGCAAAGAAGTATGAAAAACCGTATCATGACACCCCTCAATTAGAGAATTTCACCCTTGCAAGTCACAATAAACGTGGTTGCAAACAGAGCAGTGGCAATAATATTTTTTTCATTTTGGACAGAGTGAGGGGTCGGAGATTTCAAAATCATAAACCGTATAATTTCCCGAACTAATGAGTTCAGATCGTTTCAAGACACTTAAAAACTGAGTTTTGTTTAGAGTGATTCGGTCGCTATTACCCAATCATTACGGACACAGATCGGAGTCTTTGATTGTCCACTCGCGAAATGGATCGCCCTCGCTATAAATGTAATTCCAGAACTTCGCATGATTTGGCGTTCTTTCCAACACTTTTAGAAACTGTATCTTGTCCAGAATAATTTTCTTGCCATTGGCACTGATTTCCAGTCTATAGTTCTCTGGAATGGTAAATTGAACCTCATCAGT
>JAITHN010000024.1 GCA_031279745.1 Streptococcaceae bacterium | reverse complement strand
GTATCACCATTATAAATAGAGTTTTTCAAGATGACATAATCCACTTTACGAAGGGCTTCCAAATTACGCCCACCTGCGTAAGAGATTGCGCTCTGTAAATCTTGTTCCATCTCAACGAGGGTATCGTTCAAAGCTCCTTTATGGCGAACCCAAATCTTTTTTCCTTCGACATTTTTTCGCTCGCCTTTTTGGAACTCAGAAGCACTACCAAAATACTCTTTTAAAAGTACGCCGTCTTGCTCAATCGTTTCTCCGGGGCTTTCTTCATGGCCTGCAAATAAAGAACCAATCATGACCATGCTCGCACCAAAGCGAATGCTTTTTGCAATATCACCATGCGTACGGATTCCGCCATCTGCAATGATAGGCTTAGTTGCAGCTTTGGCGCACCAGCGCAATGCCGCAAGTTGCCATCCGCCAGTTCCAAAACCTGTTTTGATTTTTGTAATACAGACCTTCCCTGGGCCGATGCCGACCTTCGTTGCATCCGCTCCGGCATTTTCTAATTCCCTAACCGCATCTGGGGTTCCCACATTTCCAGCGATGACAAAGGTTTCAGGAAGATGCTTTTTGATATGTCGAATCATGTCAATGACCGTGTTGGCATGACCGTGCGCGATGTCAATCGTGATGTAGTCTGGCGATAGGGAAAGTTCTGCTAACTCTTCGATAAATCGGTATTCATCAGGCTTCACTCCAACTGAAATTGAAGAAATTAGATTTTTTGCTTCCATTTGACGGATGAAAGCAGGTCTAGATGCTTCGTCAAAGCGATGCATGATATAGAAATAACCTTGCTCAGCCAATAACTCTGCGATTTTTTCATCGATAATGGTTTGCATGTTTGCAGGGACGACAGGGATTTTGAACGTGTGCTTTCCTAAGGTCACTCTTGTCGATGCCTCACTACGACTTTGGATGAGGCATTTATTCGGGATTAATTGAATATCCTCGTAATCAAAAACTTTTACTTCAAACATAATTTCTCCTTTAAAATAAGTGTTTTACGATTTCGGAGTCGAGCTCTTCGGTTATTCGTTCAATTGAATAGTTTAAGGAGCAAAGGCTAGGAAAACAAGAATTTTTATAAGAAAACGTTTGCTATTTTGAAAAAACGTTCGGTTTTCGACGAATTCCGTGAAGGAATTCCTTCAACGTGTTAAACTAGGAAGGAATAGAAAGAGAGGAATAGAAATGAAATTCAAACGTGTGCATTTGATTGTGATGGACTCATTGGGAATCGGGGCAGCGCCAGATAGTGATCGTTTTTTCAACTTAGATCAAAATGATACGAAGAGTGATACATTTGGGCATATTGCTGCCATTCATGGCTTGAACGTTCCGAATATGGAGAAATTAGGCTTGGGAAAGATTCCAAGGGAGACTCCGCTTGTTGGAATTCAACAAATAGAAGATCATGACGGCTATGTGACGAAGTTACAAGAAGTTTCAAAAGGGAAGGACACGATGACGGGGCATTGGGAGATTATGGGCTTGAACATACAAACGCCATTCCGTGTATTTCCTGACGGTTTCCCAGAAGATTTATTGACGAAGATTGAGGAATTTTCTGGTCGGAAAATCATAAGGGAAGCGAATCTTCCATACTCAGGAACCAAAGTCATCGAGGATTTTGGATCACGTCAGTTGGAATCTGGAGATTTAATCGTCTACACTTCAGCTGACCCAGTATTGCAAATTGCAGCACATGAGGACGTTATTCCTTTAGAAGAGCTTTATAAGATTTGTGAATATACACGCTCAATTACACTTGACGACCCATATATGATTGGAAGGATTATTGCCAGACCTTTTGTCGGGGAACCAGGGAAATTTGTACGAACGGCTGGTCGACATGACTACGCCCTTTCTCCTTTTGGAAAAACAGTGATGGATTCGCTTCTTGAAGGCGGAGTCGACGTTTATTCTGTTGGGAAAATTCATGACATCTTTAATGGCCAAGGAATTAACCACGATCAAGGACATACGGCAAGCAATATGGCTGGGGTGGACAGACTGCTCGAAACCATGAAAGAGGAGTCTTTTTCCGAAGGGTTCAGCTTTACCAATTTGGTTGATTTCGACGCATTATTCGGTCATCGCAGAGATATTAGCGGATACGCCAAAGCAATAGAAGAGTTTGATCAACGCATTCCGGAATTGATAGAAGCGATGGGTGAGGAAGACCTCATCATGATTACCGCAGATCATGGGAATGACCCAAGCTACGTTGGAACTGACCATACGAGAGAATATATTCCATTGATGATTTATTCAAAGGCGATGTCAGGACATGGAGAATTACCAGTTGGGCACTTTTCGGACATCAGTGCAACGATTGCAGAGAATTTTGAAGTTCCCGCTACTGAAAATGGTAGAAGTTTCTTAAATAAGTTGAATTAATAAGGAGAAAACATGTCTGATTTACATGAAAAATTACTAGAAACAACGCGTTACCTACGTGAGCAAGGGGTGGTAGAAGTAGATGTCGCCTTGATCTTGGGAAGCGGTCTTGGAGAACTTGCTGAAGAGATTGAAAAAGCAACAATTATCAAATATGACGGAATTCCAAACTTCCCCGTTTCCACTGTTCAAGGACATGCGGGACAGTTGGTTTACGGGGAATTGTCTGGGAAAAAAGTATTGGCGATGCAAGGGCGTTTCCATTTTTACGAAGGTTACCCGATGTCTTCCGTGACTTTCCCTGTTAGAGTTTTCGCTTCTTTAGGCGTAGAAAGCCTAATCGTAACGAATGCGGCAGGAGGAGTGGGCGAACATTTCACACCAGGAGACTTGATGTTGATTACAGATCATATGAATTTCATGGGGACGAATCCATTGATCGGGCCAAACGATGAGAAAATCGGTGTGCGATTCCCGGATATGAGCCAAGCGTATGATGCGGAATATGGCGAAATTGCTCAAGCAGTTGCAAAAGAATTAAGCATAGAATTGCAAAAAGGAGTATACATGGGGCTCACGGGACCGACATATGAAACTCCTGCGGAAATCCGTATGGCTCGTGTGTTAGGGGCTAGCGCAGTTGGAATGTCTACCGTACCAGAAGTTATTGTGGGGGTTCATTCAGGATTACGCGTTCTTGGAATTTCTTGCATTACGAACTTAGCAGCAGGTATGCAAAGTTCACTCAATCATGAAGAAGTCGTAGAAACAACTGAGCGCGTGAAAGAGGACTTTAAAGCACTCGTTCGTAAGATTATTGGAAGACTGTAAAAAGGGGAATTATGAGTATTCATATTGAAGCAAAAGTTGGCGAAATTGCAGATAAAATTTTATTGCCTGGAGATCCACTTCGCGCAAAATATATTGCGGAAAACTTTTTAGAAAATGCCGTTTTATTTAATAATGTACGTGGAATGCTAGGCTATACTGGAACGTATAAAGGGGAGCGTGTCTCTGTGATGGGTACTGGAATGGGAATGCCTTCCATGGCAATCTACGTGACAGAACTTATTAAGGATTATGGTGTTAAGAAGTTAATTCGCATTGGAAGCTGTGGAAGTCTGAGTGCGGATGTGCACGTTCGTGATCTCGTTCTTGCGCAGAGTACTTCTACAACGAGCAGGATTATGATGAACGATTGGCCACATGTGTCAATTGCTCCAACGAGTGATTGGGACTTACTTTATAAAGCCTATAATATCGCTTCAGAAAGAAACTTCCCAACGCATGTTGGGCCGGTATTAACCAGTGACTTATTCTATTCTGATTTTTTTGAGGATAATTTAAAACTTGGGCATCAAGGGCATCTTGCTGTTGAAATGGAAGCAGCTGTTCTCTACTATTTAGCAAAGCAGTATCAAGTGCAGGCTTTGGCGATTATGACAGTAAGCGACTCACTTGTCACAAGTGAGGAAACGACTTCGGAAGAAAGAGAAAAGACTTTCTCTGATATGATGGTCGTAGGACTTGAAACTTTAGTAGGGAAAGCGTAACAAAGGAGGTATAAAATGAAAGTTCTATTTATTCTATTTTTACTCCTTATTCTCCTTGCTGCACTTTTCACGACATTCGTGAAAGCAAAGGAAAAGCATGATAAAAAATAGTGCTCCCGATTATTCGGGGGACGTTGCTTGTATCAAGATTTAATGTCAGGCGATTTATTTTTAAAAAGCATCTTTGAAAACTTGAAATAAATAGATTTCAAAAGTATGATGGGGAATAGACAGAGATGAAAGGAAAGTACAAATGACCGGAACGTGTAACGAGAACAACTTGATGATTTTTTCATTAAACTCGAATAACCCACTTGCAGAAAAGATTGCAAAAGAAGCAGGCGTAGAGCTTGGAAAATTAAGTGTGAATCAGTTTTCAGATGGAGAGATTCAAATCAATATTGAGGAAACAGTTCGTGGAAGGGATGTCTATGTTGTTCAATCCACATCGAACCCTGTGAATGATCATCTGATGGAATTGTTGATTATGATTGACGCCTTAAAGCGTGCGAGCGCAAAAACTGTGAATGTCGTCATTCCATATTTTGGTTATGCGCGTCAAGACAGAAAAGCTCGTGCGAGAGAACCGATTACTTCAAAACTCGTTGCGAATATGATTTCTATCGCTGGAGCGACTCGCTTATTAACGGTTGACTTACACGCCGCTCAAATCCAAGGGTTCTTTGATATTCCAGTGGATCACCTGATGGGTGCGCCGTTAATCGCAAACTATTTCATTGATCAAGGGTTGCATGGTGAAGATGTCGTTGTAGTCTCTCCTGACCATGGTGGGGTCACACGTGCGAGAAAACTTGCTGAAATTTTGAAAAGCCCAATTGCAATCATTGATAAACGCCGTCCGAAAGCGGGTGTATCTGAAGTCATGAATATCATTGGGAATGTTCAAGGGAAAAAATGTGTGCTTATCGATGACATGATTGATACAGCAGGGACGATTCAGAACGCTGCCAATGCATTGCAAGAAAAAGGAGCGACTGCCATCTATGCGTCTTGTACTCACCCTGTTCTATCAGGTCCTGCGATGGAACGAATCGAGAATTCTGCGATTACCAAATTGGTTGTAACGGACTCCATATATCTTCCGGACGAGGCAAAGATTGATAAAATCATTGAAGTTTCAATCGGAGCATTGCTTGGGGAAGCAATCAAGCGTATCCAAGAGAATAAGCCGGTTTCACCACTTTTTAGTAAAAACGTCTAAGATGAAACGATAAACGCTGCTGTGTGCAACAACTGTTGCATTCAGCAGCGTTTTGTAATCTTGGCATTTATGACACAACCCCTATTTTGGACAATTCGCCTCACTTGCGAGAAGCATCAGCGAAGCGGTTAGGACTTACGAGATTGGGATTGGAAATCTTTTGAAGTTTTAAGGATGCTTTCAAAGATTTCCATTAGGTAAGGAGTATAGGCCTTATTTTGGATGAGGGCTTCCAGTCTCTCTTTTTGGCTCTGTTCACGGCTTTGAT
>JAITHN010000140.1 GCA_031279745.1 Streptococcaceae bacterium | reverse complement strand
TGGCAAGTAATTCATTACTGTAAATTCTAGCTTTTTCTAAAATTGCTGCTGGAGATATATCTTCTCGCATTCAAAGAAATGAAATTTCTTTTTTTAAGGTTGAATCTGTGAAAAAATTCACATTAACTAAAAATGCAGTTAAAGACTTCGATTTTCAATCGCATAATCATGAGTTTTTGAATGTTTATAAAGAAAGAAAGCAGTTAGAAAATTATAAAGAGAAGCTTAATTTGCTGGAAGGAATAGATGTGGATGAGCCAACGAAAGAAAGTATGCGTAGAAAAAATGCATATGTTGTTACTAAAGAGATCATAGAACATGTATTGGAACAGAGTGAAAATATTGGGGCACATTTTTTATTGGAGGAGTCATGAACTTATTAATGAAAACGAAAATTAAAGAGTTCTTATTAGAGGATATTGGGAGCGGAGATGTATCCGCTGAAAGTATATTTTCGAAAGACGAGTTATCAAAAGGTTATTTTATTGCAAAAAGTGAAGGAATATTTGCAGGAGAAAACATTCCTCAATTCGCTTATGAAGCTTTCGGGGAAAACATCCACATTCAGCTTAATTTTCATGATGGCGACTGGGTAAAACCTGGAGATGTTCTTTTAGAAGTTGAAGGAAGTGTGCTTGCTTTATTAAGTTGTGAGCGTGTCATTTTGAATCTTATGCAGCGGATGAGTGGCATTGCAACCATGACGCACAACGCCATAGAAAAATTGAACGACCCGAAAATGGACGTTGTGGATACTCGGAAGACTGCTCCAGGACTGAGAGTATTCGATAAAAAAGCAGTGAGTGTGGGAGGCGGTAAAAACCATCGTTTTGGTTTATATGATGCCGTCATGTTAAAAGACAACCATATTGCTTTTTCTGGTGGGATTTCAAAAGCAGTTCAGTCTGTGAGAAAGCGTGTGGGACACATGACACCCATTGAAGTAGAAATTGAAACTTTGAGCGAACTAAAAGAAGCCATTTTAGCCAGACCAAATGTGATTATGTTTGATAATTTGCCTCCAGAGCGTGTGAAAGAGTTTTCAAAACTCGTCCCTGAAACGATTTGTATCGAAGTTTCAGGAGGCATCACGTTAGAAAATATTGGTGACTTCAGGGAGTGTGGGGGAAATGTGATTTCGCTTGGGTGGTTGACTCATTCAGTACAAAGTTTTGACATAAGTTTTAATAAGGAATTGAAGGAAAATAAGGGAAAATGTTAACAATAAAAGACTATTTGAGATTAGAAGATGAACTGTTAAATGAAAAGATTATCCATGCCAAGAAACAGCTGGGTTCAAAACTGAGTATTCTCGGTCATCACTATCAAAAAGATGAGATAATTGAATTTTGCGATGAAATTGGTGATTCATTGCAACTTGCGCAGATCGCTCAAAAAAACCGAACGGCAGCTTATATTGTATTTTGCGGCGTTCACTTTATGGCTGAAACAGCAGATATGCTGACGAGTAACTCACAAAAAGTTCTACTCCCTAACAAAAAAGCAGGCTGCTCTATGGCAGATATGGCGGATTTGGAACAACTTGAAATTTGTTGGGAGCAACTTGTAGAAACTTTTGGAGATGATTTTTTTCCCATTACTTATGTGAATTCAACTGCCGAAGTGAAAGCATTTGTTGGAAGACATAATGGATTTACTGTGACGAGTGGAAATGCGGATGAACTCGTTCAAAAAGCGATTGAAACTGGCAAGAGAATTCTTTTCTTACCCGATCAGCATCTTGGAAGAAATACCGTGATGAAATTGGGAATTGAAGAAAGAGAAATTGCCCTTTATAATCCTCTTACAAAAGAAATTTTATCCAATGAAATTGAGGAGGACATTCGAGTGGTTTTATGGGATGGGCATTGCTGCGTCCATCAAAAATTTACACCGGATATGATTCATTCATTACGAGAAGAGCATGACGATATACAGGTAATTGTTCATCCAGAGTGTCCGGAAGAAATTGTTAATTTAAGTGATGCATCTGGTTCAACGAATAAAATTTTATCTGTCATTAACGCTTCTGCAGAAGGGTCAAAATGGGCTGTGGGAACGGATAACAACATGGTTTCTCGTCTGATTAAAGAACAAACAAATAGAGAGGTCATTTCATTGAATCCCAAAGCTCCTCCATGCCGCTTTATGAATTTGATTACAAAAGGACATCTCGCCTATACTTTGGAGTCATTAGTAGAAGGAAGAGTAATCAACGAGATTAAGGTGCGAGAAGAAATCAAGCAAGATGCTCTTCTTGCGATAGAGAGAATGCTTGCAATTTAAATTTTTGAAGTACTGCTTTTTTTGAACATTTTACGTTTGTGGTCCGTGTTGGATTACAGACGTTTTTTTGAATAGGAAGACGTACGGAACGGCGGTGTTTATGGTATACTAAAGTATATGAATTCAATTCTGAGAGGTTGAAATATTGGAAGATAGAAACATAATTGATGTAAATCTAAGTCAGGAAATGAAAGATAGTTTTATCGATTATGCGATGAGCGTAATCGTTTCCAGAGCATTGCCAGATGTGAGAGATGGATTGAAGCCAGTTCATCGCCGTATTTTATATGGAATGAACGATTTGGGAGTAAC
>JAITHN010000076.1 GCA_031279745.1 Streptococcaceae bacterium | reverse complement strand
CGGGCACCAATGGCTAGCCCCAAGTCATCATTAATCGTGTTTAGAAAATTGAGGACGTGGTCATAATTATCGAAAGGTTCTCCAATCCCCATGACAACCACGTGACTCACTCGTTCGTCTTCACCCCGATCATCGAAATACTCCTGCACTTTCATGATTTGAGAAACGATTTCTCCTGCTGTTAAGTCGCGTTGTTTTTTTAGCAAACCGCTAGCGCAAAATGTACAGCCAATGTTGCATCCGACTTGTGTAGTGACGCAGACGCTGAGCCCATAATGCTGGCGCATAAGAACGGTTTCAATCATCAACTTATCTTCCAGTTCAAATAAATATTTGACAGTTCCATCGTTACTTTCTTGTACGACGAGTTGTTTCAGCGAGTTAAGGGAAAAGTTCTCTTCTAGTTTTTGAATAAAGGCTTTAGAGAGGTTGGTCATCTCCCCAAAACTTCGAACGCGTTTTCTGTATAACCAGTCCCACACTTGTTCGCTTCTAAATTTCTTTTCGCCATTCGCCAAGCTCCAATCTAAGAGCTGATTTCTTGTTAAGCCATAAATCGACGGTTTCATTTCACTGCCTCCATTTCTTTCTTAGTGTAAAGGTTTCTACGGATAATTTCAATTTCTTGCGTAACTTTCTAAAGGGAGCGCTGACAAGTGGTCACGTCGTCGCTCGCTAAAAATAGAAATTTGGGGGCGAGTTGTGTATGATTTTTGCAATGAATGAAAAGTTCGAAGTGATGAATGTCCTCGAATGTGAGCGTGCGTTTTTAAAGGAGAAGCAGAGAGAAAATTGGTTCTGTTTAGCTTGTCATGAAAAAGTACAATTGAGGGTTGGGACAGTGGTGTCTCCCTACTTTGCCCATCAAAAACAGAGTCAGTGCGAGGTATTCTCTGAAAATGAATCTCCGACGCATTTGGCACTCAAAACGCTCTTCTACAATTGGGCAAAAGACAATGGCTTGAAAGCAGAATTGGAAGCGTATTTGCCCGAACTCCACCAGCGTCCGGATGTTTTAATAGAGGGACGGATTGCGTTAGAAATTCAATGCTCAGAAATTTCTCTCGAGAGATTTACAGAGCGCACGGAAAACTATAAGGCACATGGATATCAGCCGTTTTGGCTTTTAGGACCAAAATTTAAGGTGAGAAAATGCACGCAGCAATCGATGAAAAAATTTCTTTCCTTTCATGAGTTAAGTGGTTTTTCGTTCTTTTCATTGAATGCAAAAGACGAACGACTCATCCTTTACTATGCCATTTTCGAAACGGTGTGCGGAAAAATAGTTTCAAAGCAAGTTGAGTTTTTGATAGGTGAGGGGATGCTGCTTGAAATATTAAATCGCCCAAACGTCCTATGCGGTGGGGAAATCACCTTTGATTCAAAAACAATACTGAGAGAAGTGCATAATAAACGGATGAAAAAACTAAGAGCAGGGGACAAATTTATGCGGAGTGTGCAACAGCATCTCTACCAAAAGAACTTGCACCTTCTTAGCCTACCGAAATATTACTATTATCCGCCAGTAAAGCCTCTTTTTATGAAACAGGATGACTTCTCATGGAAACAGGTACTGTTTTCTCAGTTGGAGGAGGGAAGTACGGCAGAAGCCTGTGAAAAAGCACTACTTTCCTCTCGTCTCGAGTGTTTTTCCTTCCCCTTAATTCATTTTGAAGAGGTCGTACGCGAGTTTATAAGGCTCGAAATTCTAGGGTTGGACACAATCAACTGTCTAGAAGTTCAAGGGGATCAGTTCAAGCTTATTCCGCATCAAACAAAACACTTGATTCCGTATGATTTTGCTTGGGAAGAGGTACCCGATTTTTCGATAAAGTTGCCGCACAACGCCCTTTTCAATGAAGGATAAGCAGAACATTCCAAATGTTGAGGTAGATGAAGCACTTAATTGACTTTGCCTATTGAAAATAAAGTCGTGCTGCCTCTAAATTTTCCGTAGGCTGCACTTATCGCTTTGCCTATTGAAAATTCAAGGCTGCTACCTCTAATTTTTCCGTAGGCTCCACTCAAACAAATATTTTTCATTTGAAAAGAAAAAATGATAAAATAATGGAAAACATTTGAGGAGGGTTTATGGCAAAAAGACAAGAAATTCGTAAACGCAACGAAGTCGCAGAAAAAGATACATGGGATTTATCACTTATTTTCAAAGATGAACAAGCTTGGGAATCGGAATTTAAGCGAGTGGAAGGGATTCTTAAAGAATCTGCGCAATATAAAGGGACGCTAAAAGACGGAAGCGAAGCAATATTTAAGACACTTCAACATTTTGAAAATCTTTATCGCCCGACGGAGAAACTTTACGTCTATGCTTCCATGAAAAACGATGAAGATACGGCGAATAGTTTCTATCAAGGCATGCAAAGTCGCGCAAAGACCCTCTATGTCAATGCAAGTGAGAGCATGAGCTGGTTTGAACCTGAGTTGCTCAGCCTAACTGATGAAGAAATAAAAGCGATGATTGAAGAAAACGAGGAATTAACCCTCTATAAATATTTCTTGGAACAAATTACGTCAAACCGTGAGCATGTGCTTTCAAATGAGGGAGAAGCCCTTCTTGCGAGTGTCTCGGAGTTGTTTAATGGTCCAGGGGAAACGTTTTCTATTTTAAACAACGCGGATTTAAGATTTCCAATGGTTCAGGATGAAGAGAGAAGAGAAGTTCAACTGACACATGGGCTCTATCGCCAGTTTTTGGAAAGCTTTGACCGTGAAGTGAGGAAAGATGCCTTCCAAAAAATGTATCAAACCTACGGGGAGTTTCAGCATACGCTTGCGTCAACGCTTAGCTACAATGTTAAAACGGACAATGTGCGTGCGAAAGTTCGCAACTTTGACTCTGCAAGACAAGCCGCCATGCATGCCAACCATATTCCTGAAACAGTATTCGATACACTTTTGAACGTGGTACATGAACATCTACCTTTGCTACATCGCTATGTAGCGCTAAGAAAACGCGTGCTTGGTGTGGATACACTTCACAATTATGATTTGCATACCCCTATTGTGGATGATGTGGATTTTTCAATGACCTACGACGAAGCGAAAGAGAAGGCGTTAGTCGCACTCGCCCCTCTTGGTGAAGAGTATGTGCGAGTTGTAAAAGAGGCGTTTGATAATCGCTGGGTGGATGTTTACGAAAACCAAGGGAAGCGAAGCGGGGCTTATTCAGGTGGCGCTTATGATACAGCGCCTTACATGTTGATGAACTGGCATGATGCACTCGATCAACTTTACACGCTTGTGCATGAAACGGGGCATTCGTTGCATAGTTATTTCACCCGTTCCAATCAGCCGTTTATTTACGGAGATTACTCTATTTTCTTGGCTGAAATCGCTTCTACAACAAATGAAAATATATTAACGGAGCATTTGCTTCAAACGGAAACAGATCCGTTAGTCCGTGCCTATATTCTTAATCATTTTCTTGATGGATTTAAAGGGACAATCTTCCGTCAAACGCAGTTTGCGGAATTTGAGCATTTTATGCACACGCAACAAGCAGCAGGCATTCCTTTAACGAGCGACATGCTAAATGATGCTTACGGCAAATTAAATGCAAAATACTATGGAGATGCGCTTGTAAGGGATGAGGAAATCGCTTTAGAATGGGCAAGAATCCCTCATTTCTATTACAATTATTATGTTTACCAATATGCGACGGGCTTTGCGGCTGCAAGCGCGTTGAGTAAAAAAATTGTACAAGGGAATCCAAAAGATTTGGAGAAATACTTGGATTATCTTAAGGCTGGAAGCAGCGATGCACCGTTAAACGTTATCCAAAAAGCAGGTGTAAATATGGAAGAGGAAACTTACTTGCGTGATGCGTTCAAGCTCTTTGAAGAACGTCTGGATGAACTAGAAAAACTCATCGGTTAAGTTTACAAAGTGGGGTCAAGCCGAGTCTTGCTGGAGGGTGCAACGTGAGTGAATGTACACGCGGGGAAACGGCTTACCTTCCCCGCTTGTGAAACGTCCGCACAAACGAGCTACCTTCCCCACATGTGTTTGTCACGCATATGAGCGCAGAGTTGCAAGTCATGTCTCACTCATAGAAAAGACGGACTTTCGTAAGCACGCTATATGAACCAAGTCTCGGAAAACGATCAACGGTTGTGTAGAAGACTTGGGGGGGATTCTGAAAATAATTCCTGAATTTTTTTTTCAGAACGGAGTAAAAAGGCTTGTATGCTTTCCTATTTTTCGGTATAATTTTCAACTGAAAGGTCATTTTTTCGAGGATATTGAAAAAATGTAAACCTTACCAAAATATTTTTATCAAAGGAGCACTATTTAAATGGCAACTTCAAAAGATTTTCACATCGTAGCAGAAACAGGGATTCACGCACGTCCAGCAACTTTGTTGGTTCAAACAGCGTCAAAATTTAACTCTGATGTAAACCTTGATTACAAAGGGAAATCAGTAAACTTAAAATCTATCATGGGTGTAATGAGTCTTGGTGTTGGTCAAGGTGCTGATGTTACAATTACTGCTGATGGAGCAGACGAAGCAGAAGCAATTGTTGCTATCGAAGAAACAATGACGAAAGAAGGATTGGCATAAACATGACAGAATTGCTTAAAGGAATTGCTGCATCATCTGGTGTTGCTGTTGCTAAAGCTTATCTGCTTGTTCAACCAGATCTTTCATTTGAAAAGAAAACCGTTGAAAATACGGACGCTGAAAAAGCTCGCTTAGATGACGCACTTGCTGCGTCAACAGGCGAGCTTCAAGCTATCCGAGATAAAGCCGCAACAAACTTGGGTGAAGAAGAGGCACAAGTATTTGATGCACATTTGATGGTATTGGCTGACCCTGAAATGGTTGGGCAAATCAAAGACAGTATCGAGTCAAATAAAGTCAACGCGGAAAGCGCATTAAAAGAAGTAACGGACATGTTTATTTCTATTTTTGAGGGCATGGAAGATAACGCTTACATGCAAGAGCGTGCGGCGGATATTAAAGACGTGACGAAACGCGTGATGAGTCATCTCCTAGGTGTAACCTTGCCTAACCCAGCGTTAATCAATGAAGAAGTCGTTGTGATTGCTCACGATTTAACGCCAAGTGATACAGCTCAATTAAATAAACAGTTTGTAAAAGCATTTATTACAAATATTGGTGGACGTACAAGCCATTCCGCAATTATGGCACGTACACTAGAAATTCCTGCAATTGTTGGAACGAACAACATTACAGAATTGGTAAAAGAAGGGGACGTTCTTGCAGCTAATGGGATTACTGGTGAAGTGATCATTAACCCGAACGAAGACCAAAAAACAGCCTTCCTTGCTGAAGGTGAAAAATATGCGAAACAAAAAGCAGAGTGGGCATTGTTTAAAGATGCTGAAACTGTAACAGCTGATGGAAAGCATTTTGAATTGGCTGCAAACATTGGAACACCTAAAGATGTTGAAGGTGTATTGGACAATGGCGGAGAAGCAATCGGTTTATACCGTACGGAATTCTTGTATATGGAGTCCCAAGATTTCCCGACAGAAGAAGAGCAATATCTTGCGTATAAAGCGGTTCTTGAAGGAATGAATGGAAAGCCTGTCGTTGTTCGTACAATGGATATTGGTGGAGATAAAGAGTTACCATACTTTGATTTGCCGCATGAAATGAATCCTTTCCTCGGATACCGTGCATTACGTATTTCAATTTCTGAAGAAGGAAACACATGGTTCCGTACACAGTTGCGTGCATTATTGCGTGCTTCAGTTCATGGACAACTTCGTGTGATGTTCCCAATGGTTGCGCTTGTAAAAGAATTTCTTGCAGCAAAAGCAATTTGGGATGAAGAAAAAGCGAAATTGATTGCAGAAGGTGTTGCCGTTGCGGATGACATTCAAGTGGGAATTATGATTGAAATCCCAGCTGCTGCAATGATTGCAGATCGTTTTGCAAAACACGTTGACTTTATGAGTATTGGAACAAACGACTTGATTCAATATTCAATGGCAGCTGACCGTATGAATGATCAAGTGGCTTATCTTTACCAACCTTACAACCCATCAATCTTACGTTTAATTAAAAACGTTATTGATGCCATGCATGCAGAAGGTAAATGGGCTGGAATGTGTGGAGAGATGGCTGGAGATCAAAAGGCAGTTCCATTGCTTGTAGGTATGGGATTAGACGAGTTCTCTATGAGCGCAACGTCTATTCTTCAAACACGTAGCTTGATGAATCGTTTAGATACAACAAAAATGAAAGAATTGGCAGACAAAGCCTTGAATGAAGTGGATACTATGGAAGAGGTATTGGCTCTCGTTGAAGAATATGTTGGCGAATAATTTTTGAATCGTAGAACTGGGCGAATAACCATTAATTGGTTATTCGTCCGTTTTTTTGCAATCTGAAGGAAGAACGCAGGATTTTTACTAAATTCCAATGAATGCATTGACGGCTTTTTTTTCTTCTAGTAAAATAAGTTTATTAGGCCGTCGTAGCTCAGCTGGTAGAGCACCACCATGGTAAGGTGGGGGTCGTGGGTTCGAGCCCCATCGTCGGCTTCAATAGAAATGGAGCGCATCATCCATAAACTGTCTCCTTACGTTTGGGTATCCATTCGTGAGGATTTTTTTATGCGTGAGTTTGCGCATGCAACATGTACAATACACCGCTAAAAAGAATGGTTGATACAAAGATTGGAGTCGATTTACGACTCCAATCTGTCTTATTTATACGAATCATGCGTTCGGTACGCACGTTTTTCTAAACTTTTTTGTAAAGCAGCGAAATTGGTGAAGATTCACTCACTCTGAAAGGCTCAAGTTCATAGGCTACACTTTGAGCGCACTTTAATTCCGATATTGTTCAGGGCTAGTCACGAGAAAATCATTGGCTTTTTCAATGCCATA